>NZ_JBPCSJ010000280.1:0-1458 GCF_051007235.1 Hydrogenophaga sp.
GAATGGACCCAGGCCAAAGAGGAACTGGAGCTGGTCGAGGGCGCGTCGCCAGCCTTCGACAAGGACGCCTTCCTGACGGGACAACAGACGCCCATGCTGTTCGGCTCGGCCGTCAACAACTTCGGCGTGCGCGAGGTGCTGGACGCCCTGGTCGATCTGGCCCCGCAGCCGGGCGCCAAGGCGGCCATCCAGCGCGTGGTCGAGCCCGTGGAGCCCAAGTTCAGCGGCGTGGTGTTCAAGATCCAGGCCAACATGGACCCGGCGCACCGCGACCGCATCGCCTTCGTGCGTGTGGCCAGCGGCCATTTCGAGCGCGGCATGCGCCTGAAGGTGGTGCGCAGCGGCAAGGAACTGCGGCCCAACACGGTGGTGAGTTTCCTGTCACAGCGCCGCGAGCTGCTGGACGAGGCCTTTGCCGGCGACATCATCGGTATCCCGAACCATGGCGTGCTGCAGCTGGGCGACACTCTGACCGAGGGCGAGGCCCTGCAGTTCACCGGCCTGCCCTTCTTCGCGCCGGAAATCATCCGCAGCGTGGAAGTGGCCGATCCGCTCAAGACCAAGCAGCTGCGCGCCGGCCTGACCCAGCTGGGCGAAGAAGGCGCGATCCAGGTGTTCCGCCCCATCGCCGGCACGGTGCTGCTGCTGGGCGCGGTGGGTCAGCTGCAGTTTGAGGTGGTGGCGCACCGGCTGGAGCATGAGTACGGGGTCAAGGCCCGCATCACGGGCAGCTCTTACAACGTGGCGCGCTGGGTGACCTGCGCACCGGAAGACGGTGGCGAGCAGGAGCTCAAGCGCTTCATGGACGCCAACGCCCACCGGGTGGCGCTGGACGCGGTGGACGCACCCACCGTGCTGTTGGACCACATGGCCACGCTTCGGGCGGTGGAAGCCAACTGGCCCAAGATCAAGTTCCACGCGATGCGCGAGCACGCGGGGCTGGTGTTCCATAAAAGTATGTAACCCCCCGCGCCGCCTGCGGCGTCACCCCCCAGGGGGCAACGCGTGTGGCCCGGCAAAGCCGGTTCCACCGCGTTCTCGTCGAGCTGCCTTTCAGTTCTCGTTGGACACAAGGCGCTCGACCACCTGGGGATAGATCAGGTGCTCCTGCGTGAGCACGCGGGCCGCCAGGCTCTGGGCAGAGTCGCCGGGCAAGACCGGCACCACCGCCTGGTCCAGGTACTCGCCATGGTCGAGTTCGGCGGTCACGCGGTGGACGGTGCAGCCAGCAAACTTGCAGCCGGCGTCGATGGCGCGCTGGTGGGTCTGCAGGCCCGGGAAAGCAGGCAGCAGGCTGGGGTGGATGTTGATCAGCCGGCCGGTGTAATGCGCCACAAAGCCAGTTGTGAGGATGCGCATGAAGCCGGCCAGCACCACCAGCGCCGGGTCGTGGCGGTCGATCTCGCCCATCAGCGCAGCGTCGAACGCCTCGCGCGAGGCGTAGGCCTTGTGGTCCAG
>NZ_JBPCSJ010000281.1:0-2497 GCF_051007235.1 Hydrogenophaga sp.
GTCGCTGCGCTCGCGCAGCGCCGGCAGGCGCACCACCAGGCCGTTGAGGCGGTAGTACAGGTCTTCGCGGAAGTCGCCGCGCGCGATCATGTCCTTGAGGTTCTTGTGCGTGGCGCAGACCACTGCGACGTCCACGTCCACCTCTTTGCCCGCGCCCAGCGGGCTGACCTTGCGCTCCTGCAGCACGCGCAGCAGCCGCGCTTGCAGGTGCTTGGGCATGTCGCCGATCTCGTCCAGGAACAGCGTGCCGCCGTTGGCCTGCAGGATCTTGCCGATCGAGCCCTTCTTGCGCGCGCCGGTGAACGCGCCTTCTTCGTAACCGAACAGCTCGGACTCGATCAGCGTTTCAGGAATCGACGCGCAGTTGACCGAGACGAAAGGCTGACCGGCGCGGGGTGAGTCGCCGTGGATGGCCTGGGCCAGCAGGTCCTTGCCGGTGCCGGTCTCGCCCAGGATCATGACGGGGATGTCCTTGCCCGAGACCATGCGCAGCTTGTGGATGACCGACGCGACCTGTGCGTCACCGGTGTCCAGGTACTGCAGGGTCGAGAGGTGCGGCTTGCGCTGTGGCGCAGCCTTGGGCTCGTCGACCACGACGGGCATGGACGCCGTGGGCTGGCCGGCGGACGCCGCGTCGGCACGGCCGGCCGACCACGGCGCAGAGCCCTTGAGCTTGGCACGGCACCAGACCGTCACGCCGTTGTGCAGCACCAGTTGTTTCGGGGCCGGCATGGTGCCGCTGAACAGTTCGAACAGCGACGAGATCGGGATGCCGAACAGCGACGAGAAGGTATGGGCCTTGAGCGCCGAGAAGGGCAGGCCGATCTGGAACTGCGCGCTGCGGTTGGCCGAGATGAAACGACCCTCGGGCGAGAACACCGCGATGCCTTCGACCAGGGTGCCCAGGAACTCCGAGCGTGTGTGGAAGTGGATGCGGATGGCCTTGGGAAAGATGTCCGCGAACATGTGGTTCTCGATCATCTGCGCCGACATGCGCACCAGCGCCAGCGTGTGCTGGTGGTAGCTGCGCTGGTCGCCGGTCACGTCCAGCGCGCCGATGACCTGGCCATAGGGGTCGAATATGGGCGCGGCCGAACACGTCAGGAACTTGTTGGCGTTCATGTAATGCTGGTTGCCGTGCACCGTGAGCGCTTCCTGTTCGGACAGGGCGGTGCCGATGGCGTTGGTGCCCTTGCTCTGTTCGGACCAGTCCATGCCCGGCGTGAGCGCCACGCGCGAGGCTTTTTCCAGGAAGTCGGTGTCGCCCAGCGAGTGCAGCACCATGCCGCGCGATGACGTCAGCAGCACCATGCTGTGGGTGTTGGCGATCTGGTCATACAGCGTCTCCATCACCGGGGCGGCGTGCTGGAACAGGAAACGGTTTTCGTCCAGCGCGTGGTGCAGGTCGCCGCGCAGCGCGCTGGTGAAGTCGGGGGTGTCGCTTTCGCGCAGGCCAAACGAGGCCGAGCGCTGGTGCGACTGCCCGATCACATCGGCCGGCAGACCCGTGGCGGGTTGCAGAGACCCTTGCGAGGGCGCAGGGCCTTGGGGGTACAAAGCGGCGTTCATGTTGTCTCCTGGGTCCGGGGGTAGACCCACCCAGTAGTCCGGTGCCCACGATGCTTCACGCATCGGATGGACCAAGACCTCGGGATCTGTATTGTTGTCTCTGTGGCTCATGCAATTGTCTTCATAACTGTGGCGGGCATCAACACCGCGGTCCTCCCGGATGCAACAGCCTGTTCCGCCGCGGGGCAGCACCGGGGTAGCAAATTGCCGGCCATAGGGGAAGACCCTTGGTTTTGCCCACGGTGCGCCGCTGTACCGGCCGCTGTGACAGTGCGCGCCGCGCAACTGATGCAATTTGGAGCAGTGCACAGGGGCTCAGCGGCCTTGCGGGGTGGATGTGCGCCATGGCCAGCGGTGGCAAGCTTTTTGCAGACCGGTGTCCAGAAGCCTTTTCACATCCCCTTCTGAACAACGGAGACAAGCCCCATGAACTTCCCCCGATTCCGCCTGCCCAAGCGCGCCCTGCAAGGGGCACTGGTGATCAGCGCCACCGCCTTCGTGGCCGCTGCCGTGATGGCCCACGGCGACGTGGTGCCGCAGGCCGTGGACACGCACACGCTGCCGCAGCTCGGCGCCAAGTGGCTGGAGGCCAACCCCTACAACGACAAGAGCCCTGCGCGCGGCGAGGCGTTGCGCATCGGCACCTCGGCCTACAACCAGAACTGCGCGCGTTGCCACGGTCTGGAAGCGATCTCCGGCGGCATCTCGCCCGACCTGCGCAAGCTCGACAGCGACTGCACCGGCCTGGGCGACCCGGCCAAGAAGGAAGCCTGCTTCAAGGAAATGGACGACTACTTCCTGGCCACCGTGCGCCGTGGCCGCGTGCGCGACGGCCGCGTCTACATGCCGCCGTTTGAAGGGACGCTGTCGCAGGAAGCGATCTGGGCGATCCGCACCTACATCGAGACGCGCCGCGAACCCTGAACAC
>NZ_JBPCSJ010000282.1:0-4845 GCF_051007235.1 Hydrogenophaga sp.
GAGCGTGCGGATCACCGCCTCTTCGATGCGGTAGACGTATTCCTTGACGAAGTAGCCCGCGCGCTGCAGATCGATCAGCGGGTAGGCCACCACCTGGCCGGGGCCGTGGTAGGTTACCTGGCCGCCGCGGTTGGTCTTGACCACCGGGATGTCGCCCGGCGCCAGCAGGTGGTCGTCGCGCCCCGCGATGCCTTGCGTGAACACGGGCGGGTGTTCGCAGATCCACAGCTCGTCGGGCGTGTCGGCCTGCCGCTGGGCCGTGAACGCGACCATGGTGTCGTAAGTGGGCGCGTAGTCCACGCGCCCGAGCGGGCGGATCAGCATGGCCTCGGACTCAGAGGACGACCTTCACCATGGGGTGCGTGCTCAGCGTGCGGTACAGCTCGTCGAGCTGCTCACGGCTGGTCACATAGACCGACAGCGTGACGCCCATGTAATTGCCCGCCTTGCTCGGCCGCAGCTCGATCGTCGAGGCGTCGAACCCCGGATCGAAGGACTTGGCCACGTGCGTCAGGGCGGTGACATACCCCTCCACGTTGGCGCCCATCACCTTGATGGGGAAGCGGCAGGGGTATTCGATGAGCGATTGCTCGGGCGGGATGTCGCGGGGCAGGTCCATGGCGAGATTATCGAACGAGGGGCGCGCACGCGAAGCAGCGCGCCCCGGCAGCTTGTGGAACGCGCGGGTTTCTACGTATAATCAATGGCTTTGCGAAACCGCACACGTTTGTAACCAGCCAGTAATCTGCGATGCACAAAATGCCGGTCAAAGTTCTACCGGCTGCACAGCAAAAGCAGGCTGATGACGAATGGGATGCAGATGGGGAGCAAGAGGTTGAATTCAAGCCACTGACGCGCGAAGAAGCGCAACAGTGGCGGGCCAGCCAGCCGAATGTGTCGGTCTGGTGGCTGGTGGGGGTGCAAATGCTGGTGGGGCTGTCCGCTGGTGCCCTGGGTGGGCTGCTGACGCAGCGTGCCACGGTGGCCTGGTCGGTCCTGTACGGCGCGGCAGCGGTGGCGCTGCCATCGGCCTTGATGGCCTATGGCATGACCTCCAGTGCGGTGTCCCGGCTGTTGGCGGGTGTGGCGCAAGCCGCGTTCGCCGGATTTTTGCTGTGGGAAGGGGTGAAGATCCTGTTGGCGGTCGCCATGTTGTGGCTGGCGCCGGCGGTGATCCCCGGACTCAGCTGGCTGGGCCTGTTGGCCGGCCTGGTGGTGACTCTCAAGGTGTACTGGTTCGGATTCTGGATCCGAACCAGGCGTTCAAAACAAAACGGTTGATTGGCGCGAACGAACATGGCTGCAGAAGGTATCGGTCCTACCCCTGGTGAGTACATCCGTCACCACCTGACCCATTTGACGAACCACAAGCAGGGCTTCATCGTCGATTTCTCGGTCATCAACATCGACTCCGTGTTTTTCAGCTCGCTGCTGGGCGCGATCGTGTGTTTCTTCCTGTGGCGCGCGGCCCGCACGGCGCACGCCGGCGTGCCGGGTCGTTTCCAGGCCGCGGTGGAAATGCTGGTCGAGATGGTGGACAGCCAGGCCAAGGGCGTGATCCACAACGCCAACAGCCGCAAACTGGTGGCGCCGCTCGCGTTGACCGTGTTCTGCTGGATCTTCGCCATGAACTTCATGGACATGCTGCCGGTGGATCTGCTGCCCAAGGTATGGGAACTTATCTACGGCGCCGCGGGCCACGATCCGCACCACGCCTATCTGCGTGTGGTGCCCACCGCCGACCTGTCGACCACCCTGGGTCTGTCGGTGTCGGTGCTCTTGATGTGCTTTTTCTACAACATCAAGATCAAGGGCCTGGGCGGCTGGTCGCACGAGCTGGTGACCGCTCCGTTCGGTACCTCCAAGAATCCTGTTTGGGCACTGCTGCTGGGCGTGACCAACTTCCTGATGCAAATGATCGAGTTCGTGGCGAAGACGGTTTCGCACGGCATGCGGTTGTTTGGCAACATGTTCGCGGGTGAACTGGTGTTCATGCTGATCGCGCTGCTGGGTGGCTTCGCCTCCCTCTCGCTGTCGGGTGGGCTCTTCTTCGTCGGACACGTGATCGCAGGCACGGTGTGGACCTTGTTCCACATTCTGGTCATCACCTTGCAGGCGTTCATTTTCATGATGCTGGCCCTGATTTATCTGGGTCAAGCGCATGACGCTCACTAAGTTGCGCGGTTTCACCTCGCTCTCTAGTTCTTTCGTTTCTTTCCTTTCTCAACCTTCGTTCATCTCATAGGAGTCATCATGGAAAACGTTCTGGGTCTCGTCGCACTGGCTTGCGGTCTCATCGTCGGTCTGGGTGCCATCGGCGCCTCTATCGGTATCGCCCTGATGGGTGGCAAGTTCCTCGAGTCGTCGGCCCGCCAGCCCGAACTGATGAACGACCTGCAAACCAAGATGTTCATCTTGGCTGGTCTGATCGACGCTGCGTTCCTGATCGGCGTGGCCATTGCCCTGCTGTTCGCGTTCGCCAACCCCTTCACGCTCGCCGCTTAATGGGTTTTGCTGCCGTGCGCGGCGGCACTCGGCAGGCCGGTGAAAGCCGGTCGGCCATCGGGTTCCGCTGACGCCGCAGCAAGCGCGTCACCACTTGTCAACACACAGAAAGGCGTTGCGATGAACATCAATGCAACCCTCTTTGCGCAGGCCATCGTCTTTGCGATCCTGGTGTGGTTCACGATGAAATTCGTGTGGCCCCCCATCGCCAAGGCACTCGATGAGCGTGCGTTGAAGATTTCCGAAGGTCTGGCCGCTTCCGAGAAGGCCAAGTCCGAACTGGCCGTGGCCAACAAGCGCGTGGAAGCCGAACTGAGCCAGTCGCGCAACGAAGCCGCGACCCGCCTGGCCGACGCCGAGCGCCGTGCCCAGACCGTGATCGAAGAAGCCAAGACGCGCGCCACCGAAGAGGCCGCCAAGATCGTGGCCGCTGCCCGCCAGGAAGCCGATCAGCAGGTCGTCAAGGCCCGTGAGGCGCTGCGTGAAGAAGTGGCAGCACTGGCTGTCAAGGGTGCCGAGCAGATCCTCAAGCGCGAAGTCAACGCCGGCGTTCACGCCGAGTTGCTGGGTCGCCTGAAGACCGAGCTCTGATCCTGACGCCGCTCACGTCCCGTTTGAATCCCGGCATCCAAAGGTAGACCATGGCCGAAATTGCCACCATTGCCCGCCCCTACGCCGACGCGCTGTTCCAGGCCGCCGGCGCCGATGCGGCTGGCGTCGCCGTCTGGCTCGATGAGCTGGCAGCTGTTGCTGCCAATGAGCAGCTGCGCCAGTTTGCCGACGCGCCCAAGTCTTCGTCTGCCCAGGTGTTCGACGTCATCTCCGGCGTGCTCAAAACAGCACTCCCAGTGATGGGCCAGAACTTCCTGCGCACGGTGATCGACAACGGTCGCATCGCTGCACTGCCTGAAATCGCCGCCCAGTTCCGCGTGCTCAAGAATGCCCAGCAGGGCAGCTTCGACGCCGTGGTGTACAGCGCCTTCGACATGGACGCCGCTGCGCTGGCCGACCTCTCTGGCGTGCTGGAGAAGCGCTTTGGCCGCAAGCTGAACCTGCAGGTCCAACTGCAGCCCGAGCTGATCGGCGGCGTGCGCGTGGTGGTGGGCGACGAAGTGCTCGACACCTCGATCAAAGCCCGCCTGGAACAAATGAAAGTGGCCCTGACGGCTTGATTGCCCGACAGTCCATCGCAGTGCGCCCTCATCCCATTTAATGAAAGAAGGAAAGAGTCATGCAACTCAATCCCGCCGAAATTTCTGAATTGATCAAGTCCCGCATCCAGGGTCTGGGCGCGTCCAGCGATGTGCGCAACCAGGGCACCGTAGTGTCGGTGACCGACGGTATCGTCCGTGTGCACGGCCTGTCGGACGTGATGCAGGGCGAAATGCTGGAATTCCCGGCCAACAAGGACGGCGTGCCTTCCTTCGGTCTGGCCCTGAACCTCGAGCGCGACTCCGTCGGCGCCGTGATTCTGGGTGAGTACGAGCACATCTCCGAAGGCGACACCGTCAAGTGCACGGGCCGCATTCTGGAAGTGCCGGTCGGTCCCGAGCTGGTGGGCCGCGTGGTCAACGCCCTGGGTCAGCCGATCGACGGCAAGGGCCCGATCAACGCCAAGATGACGGACGTGATCGAGAAGGTCGCTCCCGGCGTGATCGCCCGTAAATCGGTGGACCAGCCGGTGCAGACCGGTCTGAAGTCGATCGACTCGATGGTGCCCGTCGGCCGTGGCCAGCGCGAGCTGATCATCGGCGACCGCCAGACCGGCAAGACGGCGGTGGCGATCGACGCGATCATCAACCAGAAGGGTCAGAACATGACCTGCGTGTACGTCGCCATCGGCCAGAAGGCGTCGTCCATCAAGAACGTGGTGCGCGCCCTGGAGCAGGCCGGTGCCATGGACTACACCATCGTGGTCGCTGCCTCGGCTTCCGAATCGGCCGCCATGCAGTACCTGTCGGCCTACTCGGGCTGCACGATGGGCGAGTACTTCCGCGACCGCGGTCAAGACGCCCTGATCGTGTACGACGACCTGTCCAAGCAGGCCGTCGCCTACCGTCAAGTGTCGCTGCTGCTGCGCCGCCCGCCAGGCCGTGAAGCCTACCCCGGCGACGTGTTCTACCTGCACAGCCGTCTGCTCGAGCGCGCTGCTCGCGTGAACGCCGACTACGTCGAGGCCTTCACCAAGGGTGAAGTCAAGGGCAAGACCGGTTCGCTGACCGCACTGCCCATCATCGAAACGCAGGCCGGCGACGTGTCCGCTTTCGTGCCGACCAACGTGATCTCGATCACCGACGGCCAGATCTTCCTGGAAACCAGCCTGTTCAACGCCGGTATCCG
>NZ_JBPCSJ010000283.1:0-6541 GCF_051007235.1 Hydrogenophaga sp.
ATCGTGGCCGTCTCGGTCGTCGCGCTGCCCAACTACGTGCGCCTCGTGCGGGCCTCGGCAATGGGCGAGCTCAACAAGGAATACGTCACGGCGGCGCGGGTGGCAGGAGTCGGCACGCTGCGCCTGATGTTCGTGACGGTGCTGCCCAACTGCACCGCACCGCTGATCGTGCACGCGACCATGAGCTTCTCGGCCGCCATCCTCGAAATCGCGGCACTGGGCTTCCTGGGCCTGGGTGTGCAGCCGCCGCTGCCCGAGTGGGGCACCATGCTCGCCTCGGCGCGCGACTACATCGAGAGCGCCTGGTGGGTGGTGACGCTGCCCGGCCTGACGATCCTGCTGTCGGTGCTGGCCATCAACCTGGTGGGCGACGGCCTGCGCGATGCGCTGGACCCCAAACTGAAAACCGCCAGCTGACGCACCGAGGACAACACGACATGAGTCTTCTAGACATTCAGAACCTGCGCGTCGAATTCGGCGCCAAGGGACGGGCCTTCCGCGCCGTGGACGGGCTGGATCTGCTGCTCGACCAGGGCCAGGTGATCGGCATCGTGGGCGAATCCGGCTCGGGCAAATCGGTGTCCATGATGGCGCTGATGGGCCTGCTGGCCGGCCAGGGCCACATCGTGGCCGACCGTCTGCACTTTGATGGCCAGGACCTGCAGACCATCTCGGCGCGGCAGCGCCGCAAGATCCTGGGCAAGGACATGGCCATGATCTTCCAGGACCCCATGACCTCGCTGAACCCGTGTTTCACCGTGGGCTTCCAGATCGAGGAAGTGCTGCGCGAGCACATGGGCCTGCGCGGCGCGGCGGCGCGCGCGCGCGCCATCGAGCTGCTGCAGATGGTGGAGATCCCGGGCGCCGCGAGCCGGCTGGAGAGCTACCCGCACCAGTTTTCAGGTGGCATGGCGCAGCGCGTGATGATCGCGATCGCCATTGCCTGCAACCCCAAGCTGCTGATCGCCGACGAACCCACGACCGCGCTGGACGTGACCATCCAGGCGCAGATCATGGAACTGCTGGTGCAGCTGCAGCAGGCGCACAACATGGCCCTGGTGCTCATCACGCACGACCTGGCGGTGGTGGCCGAAGTGGCCCAGCGCGTGGCCGTGATGTACGCCGGCCAGGTGGTGGAGCAGGGTCCGGTGGACGCGCTGTTCAACGCCCCCACCCACCCCTACACCCACGCCCTGTTGCAGAGCGTGCCCGAGCACAGCCGCGGCGCGCGCCGCCTGCACACGCTGCCGGGCATCGTGCCCGGCCAGCACGACCGGCCCGCCGGCTGCCTGCTGGCGCCGCGCTGCCCGCGCGCGCAGGCCCGTTGCCAGACCGAGCGACCTCCGCTGGTGGCCGCTCAAGGCATGCTGACCCGTTGCTTCTACCCCATGACCGAAGAGAAGGTGGCCGCATGACGAACACCGTGATGCAGGCCGAGGGCCTGACGCGCCACTACCGCGTCAGCCAGGGCCTGATGAAACCCGCGCTCACCGTGCGCGCCCTGCAGGATGTGTCCTTCAACCTCGAAGCGGGCAAGACGCTCGCGGTGGTGGGCGAATCGGGCTGCGGCAAGAGCACGCTGGCGCGCCAGCTCACCCTGATCGAGCCGCCCACCGAAGGCCGCTTGCGCGTGGGCGAGGAGTGGGTGGCGCCGGGCGACCGCGCGCAGTACAAGCGCCTGCGCAGCCAGGTGCAGATGGTGTTCCAAAACCCCTACGCCTCGCTCAACCCGCGCCAGAAGATTGGCCAGCAGATCGCCGAGCCTTTGCTGCTCAACACCACGCTCAGCGCCAGCGAGCGCAAAGCCAAGGTGCTGGCCAGCCTGGAGCGGGTGGGCCTGCGGCCCGAGCACTACGACCGCTACGCCCACATGTTCTCGGGCGGCCAGCGCCAGCGCATCGCCATCGCCCGCGCCATGGTGCTGCAGCCCAAGATCCTGGTGGCCGACGAGCCCACCTCGGCGCTGGACGTGTCGATCCAGGCGCAGGTGCTCAACCTGTTCATGGACCTGCAGGAACAGCTGCAGACCGCCTACGTGTTCGTCTCGCACAACCTGGCGGTGGTCGAGCACATCGCCAACCACGTGATGGTCATGTACCTCGGCCGCGTGGTGGAGTCCGGCCCCAAGGCCACGATCTTTGCCAACGCGCTGCACCCCTACACGCAGGCGCTGCTGTCGGCCACGCCCTCCATCGACCCGGCGCAGCGGCAGAAAAAGATCAAGATCCACGGCGAGCTGCCCAGCCCGCTGAACCCGCCCAGCGGCTGTGCCTTCCACAAGCGCTGTCCCAAGGCCGACGCGCGCTGCGAAACCGAACTGCCGGTGTTGCGTGCGCTGGAAGGGCGGCAGGTCGCCTGCCACCACGTCTGAATTCGGAACACCCCCCTGCGCCGCTGTGCGGCTTCCCTCCTCTCTGGCGCCTTCGGCTGGGAGGGGGAACGACACCCTTGGGCCGGCGGAGCCGGACCCTCGGTGTCCCGGGTTGGAGGCGTTTCCTCGCGCGCTGCGGCTCGGTGGTCTGCCGACTCAGGCGGAAAACTGCAGCGCCGCCAGCCGCGCGTACACGCCGCCCTGCGCCACCAGCTGCTCGTGCGTGCCTTGCTCCACCAGCCGGCCGTGGTCCAGCACCACGATGAGGTCGGCTTTCTGAACGGTCGCCAGCCGGTGGGCGATGACCAGGGTGGTGCGGTCTTTCATGGCGGATTCCAGCGCCGCCTGCACCATGCGTTCGCTCTGCGCGTCCAGCGCGCTGGTGGCTTCGTCCAGCAACAGCAGCGGCGGGTTCTTGAGCATGGCGCGCGCGATGGCGATGCGCTGGCGCTGCCCGCCCGAGAGGCGCACGCCCCGTTCGCCCAGGTAGGTGTGGTAACCCTCGGGCAACTGCACGATGAACTCGTCGGCAAAAGCGGCCCGCGCGGCGGCGCGCACCTCGTCGTCGCTGGCGTCGGGCTTGCCGTAGCGGATGTTGTCCATCGCGCTGCTGGAGAAGATCACCGGGTCCTGCGGCACGGTGCCGATGCGCGCGCGCAGGGCCTGCAGATCCATCCGCTGGATGGGCACGCCGTCGAGCACGATCTGGCCCGCCGCCGGGTCGTACCAGCGCAGCAGCAGGCCGAACACCGTGCTCTTGCCCGCGCCGCTGGGTCCGACCAGGGCCACGGTCTGCCCCGGTTGCACGGTCAGCGCAAAGTCCTGCAGGGCCGGCTGCGCGGGGCGCGACGGGTAGTGGAAGCGCACCCCCTCAAACGCCAGCGCACTGCCACCGGCGGGCCAGGGCGCCTGCACGGGCAGCGCCGGGGACTGCACGGGCGATTGCAGGTGCAGCAGTTCCATCAGCCGCTCGCTGGCGCCGGCGGCGCGCAGCAGGTCGCCGTACACCTCGCCCAGCACGGCCACCGCACCGGCCAGGATGATGATGTAGACGACGGTCTGCCCCAGGTGGCCGGCGCTGATCTCGCCCGCCAGCACGGCCTGCGTGCCCTGGTAGAGGCCCCACAGCAGCAGGGCCGCGGTGCTGATGATGATGAAGGCCACCAGGCCGGCGCGGGCCCGGCTGCGTTTGACGGCGATGCCGAAGGCCTGCTCGGTCGAGTCGGCAAAACGCCGGGCTTCGCGGTTTTCGGCGGTGTAGCTCTGCACGATGGGGATGGCGTTGAGCACCTCGGCCGCGATGGCGCTGGTGTCGGCCACCCGGTCCTGGCTGGCGCGCGAGAGCTTGCGCACCCGCCGGCCAAACCACATGCTGGGCAGCACCACCAGCACGATGATGAGCAGCACCTGCAGCATCACATAGGGGTTGGTCCACACCAGCATGAGCAGGGCGCCGATGCCCATCACCGCGTTGCGCAGGCCCATGGACAGCGACGAGCCCACCACGGTCTGCACCAGGGTGGTGTCGGTCGTCAGGCGCGATAGCACTTCGCCGGTCTGGGTGGTTTCAAAGAACTGCGGGCTCTGGCGCAGCACGTGGCTGTAAACGGCGTCGCGCAGGTCGGCCGTGATGCGCTCGCCCAGCCAGCTGACCAGGTAGAAGCGTGCGGCCGAAAACGCGCCCAGCGCGACCGCCACGCCGAACAGCAGCAGAAAGTGGCCGCGCAGTGCGAGGGTCTGTGCGCTGCGATCGGCTGGCACCAGGCCGCTGTCGATCAGGTCGCGCAGCGCCACCGGGAACAGCAGCGTCGCACCCGCGGCGAGCACCAGGGACACGATGGCCAATGCGATCTGCAGGCGGTAGGGACGCAGAAACGGCGTCAGACCCCTGAGCGAGCCGGGGCTCGTGGCAGGGGGGCGTTGGGTGGCGGTGCGGGCGGTCATGGCCGCGAGTGTGCCGGTTTCAGGGCGGCCGCGCCGCCCGGGGGCGTGTTCAGGTGGTGGTCGCGCCGGCCACGAGGCGTCCGTGGGCTTGCTGGAGCTGTCCGATCAGCTCATCCACTTCGGCCATGAACTGTTCGCGTGTGGCCTGCGGGCTGCGCGTGACCAGGGCGGCCGAGCGCTCGGCCAGCGCGTTTTCGCCCGCCTGGCGCGCCCAGCGGCGCACTTCGCAGTAGGCCAGCAGGGCCAGCCGGCTCATGTCCTGGTGCCGTCGGGCGTGTTGCAGGTCGCCCAGCAGGTCTTCCAGGCTGAGCTGAAGGGGCGCGGGTTGGGTGTTCATGTTGCACCGCAGCATAGCGCAACCGTTTGCGCCGTGCACGTGCATTTTTAGAGACCCCTGCCGGTTCGGCGACAGACGGTCGTGCACCCCTTCAGGCCACGCGGGCGAGCTCCTTGGGCGCCACCCAGCCTTCGAACAGGTGCAGCAGGTGGCGCAGGCGCTCGTCGGCCACGGCCTGGCAGTGCTGCAGTGCGATCAGGCGGTACGCGTCGCTGCGCAGCATCCACAGGTCGCGGTGGTGGCGGGCCGCGCCGAGTTTGAGCTTGAGTTGCTCGGCTTTGAGGCCCTGACAGTCCTCGATGGCCGCCAGCAGGGCGCTGCGGACCGTGTGCAGGTCGGACAGGTGCCGGGCAGGGCGTGCGCGGCGCAGGGATCGCAGCAGTCGGGAAAGGCAGGGCGGCATGGTGCGGAGTTTCTGGGCAACGGGTCGCGTTGCGTGGGGTGGGGGCAGGGCCTTCCCGGGGTGTCGGGCAGGGCCAGCGGGCAACTGTGCATTGTGGTGCGCACGTGGGCCACTGGGCAGGGAGCGCACCCCAGACCAGGGGTGACATGCGTCACGCCGTTGTGGCCTGCCGGTGCGCGGCGTGCGCACAGCCACACACCGCTTGCGCCACGTGTACCGCGCGCCGGCTCACAGCACCAGGCGCTGGGCGTAGCCGGTCATCTCCAGGTAACCCCGGCCCACGCGCCGGCCCTGTTCATCGAGCAGGTCGCTCAACCCCTCCCAGTACACGGTGCCGGTGCTCTGGCGGCTGTCCAGTTCCTGCGCGTCGATCACCGCACGCACGGTGTGCCGGCCGGCCGGGGTGCGCACGCTCCACTCCACCGGATAGCGGGCCCGTGTGCTCGGGCTGGTCCAGAAGCGGCGCGCCTCGAACACCACGTCGTCGGAGCCAAAGTGCACCGCATCGGTGCGCTGGGCGTCGCGGGCCTGGCGTACCGACCCCCCGGCCCACAGCGCGCTGCCGTCGGCCCGCCGCAGCCGGAAGGCGGTCAGGCTGCTGCCGTCGTCCAGGTTCATGCCGATCCAGTCCCAGCCCACCGCGTCGGGGTGCAGCAGGGCCTGGCTCCATTCGTGGTCCAGCCAGGCGCTGCCGTTCACCGTGAAGGTCTGTCCGCCCAGGCGCAACCGGCCCTGCACCGCCAGTTGCGGGTGGCTGACGTAAAAGCTCGACTGCGCCGGCTGCGGCCCCTTGCGCGAAAAACCGGCCTCGCCCTGCAGCAGGATGGCCTGGTCGGCGCGGGCGCGCAGCTCGATGGCCAGCCCCTCGCCGCGTACCTGGGTGGTGTAGCCGCCATCGGGCTGGCGCTGCAGGAACCAGTCGCGCAACACCACGTGCAGGTCCAGCTCGCTGGCCCACACACCGCCCTCGCGCTGCGCCGGCGGCTCGCCGTTCCAGCGGGCGATGCGCTGGTCGTGGTGCAACTGGCCGCCCTGCACGTCGGTGATGGCGGCGTGCGCGAACAGCAGCTGCTTCGCGGCCAGCCGGCCGGGCAGGGCTTGCGCCGCGTCCACCCGGCTGCGGAAGAACGTGACCTGAAAGCCGAACGGCCGGCCCGTCGCGTCCTGCGCATGGCCGGTGAGGTACCACCACTCGGTGCGCGTGGCGTTGTGTGTGCCGTGGTCGCGCGGGAAGCGCAGCGGGCGCGGTTGCAGCACGGGGTCGGCATCCAGCTCGGCCGCAGCCTGCGCCGCCCAGGGCAGGGCCAGGCCGGCGGCCAGCCACTGGCGGCGGGTGAAACCGGGAACGTGCATCACCAGTCCTCCTTGACGGCCTGTACCGCGTCGCGCCCCGCGGCGGCGCGCCCGGCCAGCCAGGCCGTCACCGTACCGGCGGCCACCACCGCGGCGCACAGCGCCAGCAGGCGTGGCCAGGGCAGGGCCATGT
>NZ_JBPCSJ010000284.1:0-11546 GCF_051007235.1 Hydrogenophaga sp.
ACCTGGACATGCTTCAGGCCCAGATCTACGCCGAAGTCCTCTCCAAACTGATGGCCAGAACCCGACAACGGAGCACCCCATGACCGCACGCATCCTCATCGTTGACGACCAGCCCGACATCCGCAAGCTCATCCGCCTGACGCTGCAGCACCTGGACGACGTGGAGATCCAGGAAGCCGACAACGGCGGCGATGGCTGGCGCATGGCGCAGGACTTCAAACCCGATCTGATGCTGCTGGACGTGATGATGCCGGGCGAACTCGACGGCTACCAGGTCTGCGCCAAGGTCAAAAGCGACCCGCTGCTCAAGGGCCAGACCAAGGTGATCCTGCTGACGGCGCGCGCCCAGAAAGAAGACGAGGAGCAAGGCCGCAAGGCCGGCGCCGACGCGTACCTGACCAAGGCGTTCAGCCCGCTCAAGCTGCTCGACCTGATGGACAACATGCTCGGTCGCACGGCCTGAACGCCCACCCCTTGCGCCAACCTCCAGTGGACGCGCTCCCACGAAACTTCTGGCAGTGGCTGGCGATGCGCTCGCTGCGCACCCAGCTGCTGCTGACCGCCGCCGGGCTGAGCCTGGTCGGCTTGCTGATCGTGGTGCCCCTGTCGCTGTCACGGCAGCTGCAGCAAACCGCACAGGAGAGCCACGAATGGGCGTCGGCACTGGCGATCCTGGCGGCCCACGCCAGCAGCCAGCCGCTGCAAGAGCGCGACTTCGCCTCGTTGGACGGCGCGCTGCAAGAGGTGGTGGCGTTGCCGGGCGTGCAGGCCATCGAGGTGTTTGCCCCCGGTGGCATGCCCGTGCTGCAGCTGCACCGCACAGCACCCGATCGCGTGGTGTCGGTCCGCCCCCGGCACACAGGCCCGCAAACGCCGCCTCCGCAGAGCCTGCTGGTCGACGGGGAGCACATCACGGCGTTTGCCAGCCTGCTGGCGGCCAACCGGAGCACCGACGGTCGCCCGGTCGAGCTCGCGCAGTTCGCACGGGAGGGCTGGGTCCGGGTGGACTTCAGTTCGGCGGCGCGCATCGCCACCGCCCGCCACAACTGGCTGATCACATCGGCACTGTCGCTGCTGCTGGTGCTGCTGGCCCTGGGTGCGTTCGCCCTGTTCCTGCGGCGCACGGTGCGGCCGATCCGCGCCCTGTCCCAACACGCCAACGCTCTGGCCGACGCCCCGGGCTCCACCCTGATGCTGCGCTGGGGCAGCCAGGAGGTCCGTGAGCTGGGCCGCGCCATCAACCGGTCATCGCAGGAACTGGCGCAACGCATGGCCGAGACGCAGCAGAAGCTCTCGCGCCTGCAGGCCATCCTGCAGACCGCGGCCGACGCCATCATCGGCGTCGATGAGGAGGGCCGCGTCGTCAGCGCCAATCCGGCGGCCGAGCGCATGTTCGGCCTCGACCTGCAGGCGCTCATCGGCCGCTGGCTGAGCGACCTGCTGCCCGGCATGGACGCGGCGCAACTGCGCCAGACCATGGTCGACGGCATGTTGATCCACAGCACCCAGAGCCGGGTGGGCCGGGTGGAAATGGACGCCAACCGCCACGGCGACACCCGTTTCCCGGTGGAGGTGCTGATGGGCGAGATCGTGGACGACGCCGACCTGCGCTACACCTGCATCGTGCGAGACCTGACCGACATGAAGCTGGCCGAGGAGTACCTCACGCTCTACGGCCGTGTGCTCGACTGCATCCCCAACGGCATATCGGTGAGCAACGCGCGGCGCTACCCGCAGCCCATCGTGCACGTCAACCCGGCCTTCACCCGCATCACCGGCTACGCCGCGCACGAGGTGCTGGGGCGCGATGCCAGCCTGCTGGAAGGCGAACAGACCGACGCCGAGGACCTGGCGCTGCTGGCCCGGACGGTGCAGAACGGCGGCGAGATCAAACTCACCTTGCAGAACTACCGCAAAGACGGCGGGGTGTTCCACAACAAACTGTCGGTCTCGCCGGTGCTCGACGCGAGCGGACAGATTTCGCACTACATCAACGTCATCGAGGACGTTTCCTCGCAGGTGGAGGTCAAGGAGCGGCTGATCGAGCGCACGGCGCGGCTGAACGCGACCTTCGACCTCAGCCCCGACGGGTTCACCGTGTTCGACGCCAGGGGCGAGCTCATCACCAGCAACCCGTCGCTGCGCCAGATGGTCGGCCCGCTGCCGGCGTGGATGCCCATGGCCAAGTTCGACGAGTGGATGCGCGGGCTGTGCGAAGACCCCGAGCAGTACATGCCGATCGCCCAGGCACCGAGCGACAGCGTCAAGCACACGCTGGTGCTGGCGCGGCCGGCGCGCCGCGTGCTGGAGCGGGACATCCGCCGCCAGGTCAACGGCAGCCGGGAGACCTTCGTCTACTTCCGCGACATCACCCACCAGTTCGAGGTGGACCGCATGAAGAGCGAGTTCCTGGCCACCGCGGCACACGAGCTGCGCACACCGCTGGCCAGCATCCTGGGCTTCACCGAACTCATGCTGCACCGCAAGTACAGCGAGGAAAAGCGCAACGATCTGCTGCAGACCGTGCACCGCCAGGGCTTGTTGCTGCAAAACCTGATCCAGGAGCTGCTGGACCTCTCACGCATCGAGGCCCGTCAGGGCAAGGACTTCCACATCGTGCCCACGGCGCTGGCCGACATCGTGCGGTCGTCCGTCAACGGCATCACCCACAAGGAACTGGGGCGCCAGGTGACCATGGACACGTTGGCCCCGCTGCAGGTGAAGGCCGACGCGACCAAGATCGAGCAGGCCCTGACCAACCTGCTGAGCAACGCCTTCAAGTACTCACCCAACGGTGGCGAGGTGCGCCTGACGGTGCAACAGGCCGAACGCGATGGCGCGCCCTTTGCGGTCGTGAGCGTGCACGACCACGGCATGGGCATGACCCCGGCCCAGCTGGCACGGGCTTTCGAGCGTTTCTACCGCGCCGACGCCTCCGGCAACATCCCCGGAACCGGGCTGGGGCTGAACCTCGTGAAAGAGATCGCCGAGATCCACGGCGGCACGGTGGAACTGAGCAGCGAGCCGGGCGTGGGCACGGTGGCCTGCCTGTGGCTACCGCTGGCGGACCTGACCGAGCCGGCCGCCACCGCAGACACCACCGCCTGAAGAGCGGAAGCGGCGGATCAGTCGGCCAGGAACAGCGACTGCAGGTCGCTGAGGAAGTCAAAACCGCGCTCGGTCGGCCGCAACCAGGCGCCGTCCTGCGACAGCCATGCCTTCTGCAGTGCTTCGCGCAAAGCGGTGTCGATGGACGACAGCGGCAACCCGGTGCGGGCACTGAAATCGGTCAGGCTGAAGCCCTCGCGCAGGCGCAGCGCGTTGAGCATGTACTCAAACGGCAGGTCGCGCCGCGCCACCTCTTCCACGTTCACCACCGCGTCGCCGGCCAGCGCCTTGTCCATGTACAGCCGCGGTTCGCGCGCGCGCACCTGGCGCACCACGCGGTGCGCAAAGCTCAGCTTGCTGTGCGCGCCGGCGCCGATGCCCAGGTAGTCGCCGAACTGCCAGTAGTTCTGGTTGTGGCGGCTGCGGTGGCCGCGCCGCGCGTAGGCCGACACCTCGTAGCGCTCCAGCCCGGCCCTACCGGTCAGCTCGGTGATGCGGTCGAGCATCGCGTAGGCGTCGTCGTCCTCGGGCACCACCGGAGGGAACTTGGCGAACACCGTGTTGGGTTCGATGGTCAGGTGGTAGATCGAGATGTGCGGCGGGTTGAAGCCCAGCGCGGTGCGGATGTCGGTCTCGCACTGCGCCAGCGTCTGCCCGGGCAGCGCGTACATGATGTCCAGGTTGAAGGTGTCAAAGGCCTGCGCCGCCTCCTCCACCGCGGCCAGGGCCTGGGCGCTGTCGTGCACACGGCCCAGGGCCTTGAGGTGCGCGTCGTGGAAGCTCTGCACGCCGATGGACAGGCGCGTCACGCCGGCCTGACGGAAGGCCCGGAACCGGTCCTTCTCGAAGGTGCCCGGATTGGCCTCCAATGTGATCTCGGCGTCCGCATCCAGCTTGACCAGCGCGCGGACATCGCCCAGCAGCCGGTCGATAGCCTCAGGCGAGAACAGGCTGGGCGTGCCGCCACCGATGAACACGGTGTGCACCTGGCGGCCCCAGATCAAGGGCAGCGCGGCCTGCAGGTCGGCGCGCAGAGCGTCCAGGTAAGCCTGCTCCGGCAGCGGCTGGCCCGGCGCCGAGGTCGCGCTCCACTCGTGCGAGTTGAAGTCGCAGTAGGGGCACTTCTTCAGACACCAGGGCAGGTGGATGTAAAGCGACAGCGGGGGCAGGCCCTGCAGCTGCAGGGTGCCCGGGCGCATCCAGTGGCGGATGTCGCTCCAGTGCGGGGTTTCGCTCATGGTTTGGCGAACCAGCGCTCGCGCATCAGCGTCAGCATCTGCTGAGCGGCCTTACCGCGGTGGCTGTTCGCGTTCTTCACCTCGGCCGGCAGCTGCGCGAAGGTTTTGCCAAACGGCAGCAGCAGCAGCACCGGGTCGAAGCCGAAGCCCTGGTCGCCGATGCGCTCCTGCGTGATCAGACCCGCCGCGCGGCCCGTGGCCACCAGCGGCTCCGGGTCGTCGGCGCTGCGCAGCGCCACCAGCGTGCTCACCAGCGCCGCGCGGCGGTCGGTGATGCCCTGCATCTGTTCCAGCAGCGCGCGCACATTGTTGTCGTCGCCCTTCTCGTAGCCGAATTGCGTGGCGTAGAACGCCGTGTCCACGCCCGGCAGGCCGCCAAAGGCCTCGACACACAGGCCGGCGTCGTCGGCCAGCGCCGGCAGGCCGCTGACCTGCGACGCGTGCCGCGCCTTGGCCAGCGCGTTCTCGATGAAGGTGCGGTGCGGCTCGGGTGCTTCGGGAATGCCCAGGTCGGCCTGGCGCACCAGTTCCACGCCCAGGGGCGCGAACAGCGCCTGCAGCTCGCCCAGCTTGCCCTTGTTGTTGGAGGCGAGGACCAGCTTCATGTACGGTCGCAGCGCCGGGCCGCCCCAAGCAAGACCGAACCCCCTCGGGGGGCAGCGAGCACACGTAGTGACAAGCGTGGGGGCTTCATGACCCAAGCGATTGCTTCTGAGCCACGATCAGCTCGCCGATACCTTTCTCGGCCAACGCCAGCAGCGCGTCCATTTCCTTGCGTGTGAAGGCCACGCCTTCTGCCGTGCCCTGCACCTCCACGTAGTGGCCGGCGCCGGTCATCACCACGTTCATGTCGGTGTCACAGGTCGAGTCTTCGACATACTCCAGGTCCAGCAAGGGCTGGCTGTCCAGGATGCCGACCGAAATCGCGGCCACATGGTCCTTGATCGGCGATGCGCTCAGCTTGCCTTCGGCAATCAGCTTGTTGACCGCATCCTGGGCCGCGACGAAGGCGCCCGTGATGCTGGCGGTGCGCGTGCCACCGTCGGCCTGCAGCACGTCACAGTCCAGCGAAATCGTTCGCTCGCCCAGGGCCTTGAGGTCGAACACCGCGCGCAGCGAACGGCCGATCAGGCGCTGGATTTCCTGCGTGCGACCGCTCTGTTTGCCCTTGGCGGCCTCGCGGCTGCTGCGGGTGTGGGTGGCGCGCGGCAGCATGCCGTACTCGGCCGTCACCCAGCCTTCGCCGCTGCCCTTTTTGTGCGGCGGCACCTTCTCTTCCACCGACGCGGTGCACAGCACCTTGGTGTGGCCGAACTCGATCAGCACCGAGCCTTCGGCGTGCATGGTGTAAGCGCGGGTGATGCGCACCGGGCGCAGGGCATCGTGGGCCCGCTGGCCGGGACGTGAGGAAAGGGTCATATTGGGTTCTCTCAGAGGGAAAAGGCACGCCGCTTCGAGGTCCAGCACACACTTGGAGCCGGCTGTGCCGGGCCAAGAGTGTGGTCCCCCTGGGGGAAAACGCGAAGCGACGCAGGAGGGTTACGCGTTCTTTTCGGCCGTGCGGCGGATCGCTTCGTTGATCTCGGCGATGGAGCGTTCGATCGCCTCGTCGTCCATGTCCTCAATCGTGGGATCGGCCACACCCGACTGGATGGTGGAGGCAAAAACGCCGTCCTCGATGTCTTCGGTGGACACGCGCGTGGTCTGGAATTCGTCGGGTGTTTCCCATTCCATGGCCAGCACGGTCACGTTGTCGCAGCGCGGTCCTCCGCGCTTGAGCGCCATTTCCACCAGCTCGGGCACGGCCTGCTCCAGCGGACGCTTGGACAGCTCGTCGGTGATCTCGAAATCCTTGACCGTGCCCCACAGACCATCGGAACACAGCAGCACCCGGTCGCCTTGCTGGAGTTGCACCGGTCCGGACAGGTCGAACACCGGCTTGGCTGGTGAGCCCAGGCAGGTGAACAGGATGTTGCGGTTGATGTGCTGCGTGTTGCGGCCCAGGTGCGCCTGCTGTTCCATGTAGGAATGGTCGCGTGTGCGCGTGAGCAGTTCGCCGTTGCGCACGATGTACAAGCGCGAATCACCGCAGTGCACCCAGTGGACGTTGTTGCGTTCCATCACCGCCGCCACCAGCGTGGTGCGGGGGGTGTCCAGCATGCCTTTTTCGGCTGCGTACCGGATGATCTGGTGGTGCGCAGCCATCAGCGCGCTGGACAGAAACTCCGGCACCTCGCGCACCGTGGGGTTGGCGGCTTTCTGGAAGTAGGCCGAAAACGTCTGCAGCGCCAGTTGCGCGGCCATGGCGCCTTCGGGATGACCGCCCATGCCGTCGGCCAGCACAAACAGGCCTGACTCGCGCGTGTAGGCGTAACCCATCCGGTCTTCGTTGCGCTCCCGACCGCCCTGCCGGCTGATCTGGTAGACCGAAAACTTCATTTGAACTTGGTCCCGGCAACGGTCGACTTGCGCGGCGACTTCTTGTTGTCGGACACGATGTTGTCGAACTGCAGGCGCATTTTTTCGGCCACGGTCAGCTTGGTGTAGCTGCGCTCGGTCTCGCGGCTGAGTTCTTTTTGCAGTGCGAACACCGATTGCGGACGCGAGAGTGGATCGAGCGACATGCACCATTCGACCACCTCAATGAGGTTGTCGGAGTACACGCCGCGCAGGCGGGACAAGGCCAGCGACAGACGGTCCTTTTCCAGGCGCTGCGGCGCATCGTTGGGCGGATAGCCTTGCATGCTGGCGTAGATGCAGGCGCCGATGGCGTAGATGTCGGTCCACGGCCCCATGCTGGAATCGCGGCGGTACATTTCGGGCGCGGCGAAGCCGGGCGTGTACATCGGGCGGATGAAATTGCCTTCCTTGCTCAGCACCTCGCGCGCGGCGCCAAAGTCGATCAGCACCGCCCGGTTGTCGTCGGTCACGAACACGTTGGCCGGCTTGATGTCCAGGTGCAGCATCTTGTGCTGGTGCACGATGCGCAGGCCGCGCAGGATCTCGTCGAACAGCGAGCGGATGGTGGACTCGCGGAACACCTTCTGCTTTTTCAGCTCGCGAGCGGTGATGATGAATTCCTGCAGGGACGCGCCCTCCAGGTAGTTCATGACCATGTAGACGGTTTCGTTCTCGCGAAAGAAGTTGAGCACGCTCACCACCGAGGCATGCGAAATCTGGGCCAGCGCACGACCTTCTTCAAAGAAGCTCTTGAGGCCCAGCCGGTACAGCGACAGCTTTTCGGGCTGCACCTGTGGCAGCAGTTCGCCAGGCGCGCGGGTGGCCAGGGACGAGGGCAGGTATTCCTTGACCGCCACCTGCTGACCTTCGGTGTCCACCGCCAGGTACACCACCCCGAACCCCCCCGCGGCCAGCTTCCTGACGATGCGGTAGCCGCCGATCACGGTGTCTGGCGGCAGTGGAGCGGGTTTGACCTTTGACATAATTCGAATGGCTTCCGGAACGCCTCGTTTTGGACCACTCAACCAGATGGGTCACCAGTCCGATGGCAGTTTACAGCATGACCGGCTACGCCACAGCCCAAAGTGGCAGCCCTTCCCCAGGCAGTTCCGAAGCGGCGCAACCCGCTCTGGGCCTGGAGATCCGCTCGGTCAACAGCCGATTTCTCGACCTCGCGTTCAAGCTGCAGGACGACCTGCGTGGCACCGAGCCCGCCCTGCGCGAACTGCTGGGCACCCGCCTCAAACGCGGCAAGGTGGAGGTGCGCGCCTGGATCGAAGGCCGTGGTGACGGCGGCCTGCGCACCCCCAGCACCGCCGACCTTCAAAAGCTGGTGGGCTTGCAGGACAACATCCAGGCCTGGTGCCCCAAGGCCGCGCCGTTGAGCGTGGCCGAGGTGTTGCACCTGACCGCGCGGCAGCAGAGCCTGCCCGGCGGCCTGCACGAACAGCTGATCGCCCTGGCCCAGACCGCTCTGGAGGGTTTGGTGGACGCCCGCCAGCGCGAAGGCAAGCGCCTGGCCACGATGCTGCTGGACAGGTTGCAGCAACTGCGTCAGCTGGCGGCCGATGCGCAACCGCTGATACCCCAGTTGGTGGCACAGCAGCGCCAACGCTTCCTGGACCGCTGGAGTGAAGCCCTGGGCGCTGGCGGCGCCACCGTGAGCCCCGAAGCCGCCAACGACCGGGCCCTGACCGAGGCCACCGCCTTCGCCATCCGCATCGACGTGGCCGAAGAACTCACGCGACTGGACTCTCACCTGACCGAGATCGAACGCCTGCTGAAAAAAGGCGGCGAGACCGGCAAGCGCCTGGACTTCTTGATCCAGGAGCTGCACCGCGAAGCCAACACGCTGGGTTCCAAGTCGTCCAGCCTGGAGCTCACGCGCATCTCGGTGGACATGAAAGTGCTGATCGAGCAGATGCGCGAGCAGGTCCAGAATTTGGAATGACCGTATGGAATACCCCGGAAACCTTTTTGTCGTTGCCGCCCCCAGCGGGGCGGGCAAGTCCAGCCTGGTCAAGGCCTTGATGGAGCTTGACCAGCGCGTGTCGCCTTCGGTCTCGCACACCACCCGCGCGCCGCGCGGCCAGGAGGTGCACGGCCGCGAATACTATTTCGTGAGCAAGGAAACCTTCGACCAGATGGTGGCGCAAGACGCCTTCCTGGAATGGGCGAACGTGCACGGCAACCGCTATGGCACGTCCAAAGCCGCCATCGAACAACGCATGGCCCAGGGCTCGGACGTGGTGCTGGAGATCGACTTCCAGGGTGCGATCCAGGTCAAGCGCATCTTTCCCAATGCGGTGCTGATCTTCATCCTGCCGCCGAGCTGGGAAGAACTGCGCTCGCGCCTGGAGCGCCGCAACGAGGACAGTGCCGACACCATCGAACTGCGCCTGAAGAACGCCGCCCAGGAGATGGAGCACGCCCGGGAATTCGATTTCGTTATAATTAATGAGTTATTCGAACGCGCCTTGTTTGACCTCAAGGCCATCGTTCATGCCCAGCGGCTCCGGTTTGCCGCCCAGCGCATCGCCCGCGCCGACACCTTCGGCGCCCTCCACATCCACTGATTCACCGAGAGCACTGCCATGGCCCGCATCACCGTCGAAGACTGCCTGGAAAAGATCCCCAACCGTTTCCAACTGGTGCTGGCCGCCACGTACCGTGCGCGTATGCTCAGCCAGGGCCACGCACCCAAGATCGAGAGCAAGAACAAGCCCGGCGTGACCGCCCTGCGCGAAATCGCCGAAGGCAAGGTTGGCCTGGAGATGCTCAAGAAGGTACCGGTCTGAGCTTCGAGCCCAGCGCCACCCGAAACAACACCGCTTCGGCGGTGTTTTTTTTCGCCTGCGCACCCGCCGTGTCTGCGCAGCGGCACTCGCGGTCGTCTCAAGCTAAAGTACGGGTATGAGCACCCTCGCGGAATCCGCAGCACGCCAAGCCAAGACCGCTGTGCCCGCCTTACCGGCGGCATCGGCCAGTGCGGCCGCGGCCAGTTTCGCCGCCCTGCTGAGCAAGCTGGACTACCTGCAGGCCAGCGACATCGAACAGATCCGCCAGGCTTACCGATTGGCCGACGAAGCGCACCTGGGCCAGATGCGCAAGAACGGGGACCCGTACATCACCCACCCGATCGCCGTGGCCGCGCAATGCGCCGAGTGGAAGCTCGACGCCCAGGCCCTCATGGCCGCGCTGATGCACGACGTGATCGAAGACTGCGGCATCACCAAACAGGACCTGGTCCAGCGCTTTGGCGCACCGGTGGCCGAGCTGGTGGATGGGCTGACCAAACTCGAAAAGCTGGAGTTCGACACCCGCGAGCAAAACCAGGCCGAGAGCTTTCGCAAGATGCTGCTGGCCATGGCCAAGGATGTGCGGGTTATCCTGATCAAGCTGGCCGACCGCACCCACAACATGCGCACCATGGGCGACATGCCCCGCAACAAGTGGCAGCGCATCAGCAGCGAAACACTAGAGATTTACGCGCCCATCGCCCACCGGCTGGGTCTGAACTTCACCTACCGTGAACTGCAGGACCTGTCGTTCCACTTCCTGCACCCGTGGCGCTACCAGGTGCTGTCCAAGGCCCTGAACAAGTCGCGCAGCCGCCGCAAAGACCTGATCTCGCGCGTGCAGCACGAGGTGGAGGCTGCGTTCGCCGGCCAGGGCATGGGGGTTCGCATCATGGGGCGTGAGAAGACGCTCTATTCTGTCTACCGCAAGATGGACAACAAGCACCTGTCGTTCTCTCAGGTGACCGACATCTACGGCTTTCGCATCATCGTGCCCGAGCTGACCGATTGCTACACCGGCATGGGTGTGCTGCACCAGCTGTACAAGCCGGTCCCTGGCAAGTTCCGTGACTACGTGGCCATTCCCAAGGTCAACGGCTACCAGTCGCTGCACACCACACTGATCGGCCCGTTCGGCACCAACATCGAGTTCCAGTTGCGCACCCATGCCATGGACGTGGTGGCCGAGTCGGGTGTGGCAGCCCACTGGCTCTACAAGGCCAACGAACCCAACAGCGATACCTCGCAACGCCTGGGCACACAGTGGCTGCAGTCGCTGCTGGACATCCAGCAGGAAACGCACGACGCCAGCGAGTTCTGGGACCACATCAAGATCGACCTGTTTCCCGACGCGGTCTATGTGTTCACGCCCAAGAGCAAGATCCTGGCGTTGCCGCGCGGTGCCACGGTGATGGACTTCGCCTACGCCATCCACAGCGGCGTGGGCAACCGGGCGGTCGATGCGCGCATCAACGGCGAGCAGCGCCCCTTGCGCACCGAGCTGAACAACGGCGACATCGTGGAAATCATCACCGGCGACCACGCCGAGCCCAACCCCGCCTGGCTGACGTTCGTCAAGACCGGTCGGGCGCGGTCGAAGATCCGGCACCACCTCAAGACGCTGGCCCACGAGAAGTCCCACGAACTGGGCGAACGCATGCTCGTACAGGCGCTGCGCTCGGAGGGCATTCCCGCCCTGCCGGACGAAAGTGGTGAGTTCAAAGCCACCTGGGACAAGTTGCTGCGTTTCACCGGCAACAAATCGCGCAGCGAACTGCTGTCCGATATCGGCACCGGCAAACGCATCGCCAACATGGTGGGCAAAAAGCTGGCGGTGCTGCTGGCCGAGACCGGCCTGAAGCCCGACGCTCTGCTCATCAGCACGGAACGCTACGCCACAGGGCAAGACGACTCCGCGGGCCAGGGCGTGGTCAGCCTGGAC
>NZ_JBPCSJ010000285.1:0-2502 GCF_051007235.1 Hydrogenophaga sp.
CACCTCCAGCGGCGTGTCCTGGAACACCCGGTTGAAGCCCTCGGGGTTGACGAAGCGCACCGTCAGCAGCACGGCGTGCAAGGCCACCGACACGCCCAGCGCCAGCTGCAGCGTGGAGAGACCCTTGAGGAAGCCCAGGAGTGGTTTCACGCGGGGGATTATCCGTGTGCCGGCTCAGGCGGCCGGTGCGTCACCACTGGCCGGGGCTTCGTTGACGTCGATCGCCAGCGCCAGCGGCGCGGCCAGCTCTTCGCCTTCGTCCTCGGCGGACTCGTCCAGCGCTTCCACCGGACCGTCGAGCCGTTCGATGACGGTGCCCGAGACGTCCAGCGCGATCTCGTCGATGGCGCCCAGGCGCACCCGCACATGGGCGCCGCGCGGCAGGCCTTCGGCGCCCAGCACCGGCATGACCAGCGGCAGGCTGTCGGCACGCACCAGGTTGTCCTTGATCAGCGTGGCCGTCAGCTCGGTGGTGCCGGTCTGCTGCAGGTGCTTGAGCGTCCAGAACCGCTCCATGCCGTTCTGGAAGCCGTTGTAGGCGGTGTAGGCCGCGTCAAAACCGCTGATGACGGCGAACAGGTTCGCGTCCTTGGGCTTGAACGGTGCGGCCAGCGCGGCGGTCTTGCCGTGGCGCGCGCAGGCGATGATCTGCCACTGGTTGACCAGGTCCACATAGCGGCGCAAGGGCGAGGTGCTCCAGGCGTAGGCCTTGACGCCGATGCCCGCGTGCGGCGCCACCTTGGTGCCCATGCGCACCTTCATGCCCGGTGCCAGGCTGGCCTGGCTGCGGTAGATGCCGGGCACGCCGCAGTCGGCCAGCCACTGGCCCCAGCTGCTGTTGGCCAGGATCATGGCTTCGGCCACCATCAAATCGAGCGGCGCGCCGCGCGAACGGGTGCCGATGACCACCGTCTCGCTGCCGTCGGGTTCGTTGCCGGACACGCCCTGCAGTTTGAAGGTGTAGTCCGGGCGGTTGAAGGTCTCGGGCTTGCCGCGCACGATCTCGCGCTGCGCCTTCAGGTGCTTGGCGAGGCGGAAGATGAAGGCCAGTTGCGGCTGCAGCGCGGCGATCTCGTCGCTGGCCGTGCCCACCGGGGCCTCGCCGGTCAGCCAGGCTTCTGTGATGACGCTGTCGAGCTGGTCGTGGCGCAGGTTGTGGGCGATCGGCACGCGCTCCAGCGCGGTGCGGGTTCCCTTGAGCTCCAGGGTCGTTTCGTCAAAGCTCGCGTACAGCGAGACGGCCGGGCAGTCGCGCCCAGCTTCCAGCGTGTAGGTCTGCACCACCGCGTCGGGCAGCATGGTGATCTTGTGGCCCGGCATGTAGACGGTGGACAGTCGGTGCCGTGCCACAGCGTCGATGGCGTCGTCGGGCTTGATGGCCAGGCCCGGCGCCGCGATGTGGATGCCCAGCGTGACCGTGCCGCTGCCCAGGCCTTGCAGTGAGAGGGCGTCGTCGATCTCGGTGGTCTGTGAGTCGTCGATGGAGAAGGCCTTCACCGCGGCCACCGGCAGTTCGTCGGTGATGGCGGGTGCCTGCAGCGCCGGGAAACCGGTGCCCTTGGGGAACTGGTCGAACAGGAAGCGTTGCCAGTGGAACTGGTAGGCGCTGGTGATGGCACCGGCCTTTTCCAGCAAGGTCAGCGGGTTCAGGTGGCTGCTGCGCGCGGCCTCGACCACGGCCTTGTACTCGGGCGCGTTCTTGTCCGGCTTGAACAGGATCTTGTAGAGCTGCTGGCGCACCGGCGCCGGGCATGTGCCAGCCACCAGTTCGGCGGTCCAGGCGTCGATCTGGGCCTGGACCTGTTTCTTTTTCTCGATGGCGGCCAGCGCCTGCGCCACGATCTCGGCCGGGGCCTTCTTGTAGCGGCCCTTGCCGGCGCGGCGGAAATAGTGCGGCGCGCCCTGCAGACAGATCAGCGCGGCGACCTGCTGCTCGGTGGTGGCCGGGTCGTTGAAATAGTCGCCGGCCAGGTCGGCAAAACCGAACTCGTCTTCGGGCGCGAACTCGTAGGCCAGCTCCAGTTCCATGGACGCGGCCAGCGCGGTGGCGGCGGGCATGAGCTGGGCCGGTGCGGGCTTCTCGAAGCGCAGCAAGGCGTTGGCGGCCTTGACCTTCACGCGTTTGCCGGAGTCGAGCTCCACTTGCAGGGAGCTTTCGGCTTCGGACAGGAGGCGACCGGTCATCAGTTTGCCGGCTTCGTCGAACAGGATGTGCATGGGGCGGGATTGTCCCATGCGGCGGGTGATCGCCCGGCTTCAGCCAATCAGGTCCAGGAACCGGAACACCTCGTCGATGTGGTCATCGAAATCGCTGATCGCGTGGTCGCTGCCGGGCAGCAGGTGGATCTGACCATCGGCGCAAAAGGCCTGCATCTCGCGCCAGTCCAGCACCTCGTCGCCCTGGGCCACGATGGCGAACTGGCGTTCTGGTGTGGCCGGTTGCTGTGCGGCGAGCCGTGCGATGTCCTGCTCCTGCGCAAGCAGCTGATCGACGAACACCGG
>NZ_JBPCSJ010000286.1:0-16871 GCF_051007235.1 Hydrogenophaga sp.
GGCGGCAAAAGCCTCGCCCACCTTGTCGTTCATGACTTCGTAGTGCACCGAATAGCCGTACTGCTGGGCCACCACGCTCATCGGCACCTTGCCGGGACGGAAACCGTCCATCTTGACCTTGCGCGCCACTTCTTTCAGGCGCTTGGTCACCTCGTTCTGGATCACGTCGGCCGGCAGCGTCAGCGTGATCTTGCGCTCGAGCTTTTCCAGGGTTTCAACAGTCACGGTCATGGTTATCTCCAATCAGGGAAGGCGGTCGGCCACGAGGGACAACCGGTGAGGATCTGTTCGTCTGTGAGGTGGTGCGCGGGGGGGGACTCGAACCCCCACACCATTGCTGGCGTCAGGACCTAAACCTGGTGCGTCTACCAATTTCGCCACCCGCGCGCCTGACACACGGTGCCCCGAAAGGCGCCGCTGACGGCAACCTTCTATTGTAGCCGCAGGGTTCAGGCCGGCCGGCGCACGCGGAACCAGGCCGCGTACATGGCCGGCAAGGCCAGCAGTGTCAGCACAGTGGCCACGATCAGGCCACCCATGATGGCCACCGCCATCGGGCCCCAGAAGACGCTGCGCGAGAGCGGGATCATGGCCAGCACCGCCGCCGCCGCCGTCAGCACGATGGGGCGCATGCGGCGCACCGCGGCTTCGACGATCGCGTCCCAGGCCGGTACGCCGCGCGCACGGTCCTGCTCGATCTGGTCGATCAGGATCACCGAGTTGCGCTGGATCATGCCCATGAGCGCGATCACCCCCAGCAAGGCCACAAACCCGAACGGACGGCCCAGCAGCAGCAGCGCACCGGCCACACCGGCCAGGCCCAGCGGTCCGGTCAGGAACACCAGCAGCGCGCGGCTGAAGCTCTGCAGCTGCAGCATGAGCAGCGTGAACACGATGAACAGCATCACCGGCAGGCCAGCGGCGATGGACGAAGAGCCTTTGCTGCTCTCTTCCACCGAGCCCGCGACCTCGACACGGTAGCCGTTGAGGCCCTGGTTGCGCCAGCGGGCCTCGGCTTCCCGCAGCGCGGGCAGCAGCTGGCCGGTGACGGTGGCGCCCTGCAGGCCCTCGACCACGTCGCCCTGCACGGTGATGGCGTATTCGCGGTTCTCACGCCACATCACACCGGGCTCCCAGTCGAACACGGGGCGCGCGATCTGCAGCAGCGGGATGCTCTTGCCACTGGCGGTGGGCAGGTTGGCATTGGCCAGGCTGGTCAGCGCGTCGCGCTCGGCCAGCGGCTGGCGCAGCACGATGTCGATCAGTTTGTCGCCGTCGCGGTACTGGCCGATGGTGGAGCCGGCCAACAAAGTGCGCGCGGCCTGGGCGATGGACTGGCTGGAGACCCCAAGCGCACGCGCCTTGACTTGGTCCACTTCCAGCCGCAGGGCCTTGACGGACTCGTTCCAGTTGTCGTTGACCCCGCGCATGTTGGGGCTCTGGCGCAACGTGCCCTTGACCTCGTCGGCCAGGCCACGCAACACCAGCGGATCGGGGCCGACCACGCGGAACTGCACCGGGTACGGCACCGGCGGGCCGTTGGCCAGCAGCTTGACGCGACCGCGCACCTCGGGGAATTCGGTGGCCAGCAGCGCCGGCACCTGGTGGCGCAGCACCTCGCGGGCCTTGAGGTCCTGCGGCAGCAGGATCAGCTGCGACACGTTGCTCTGCGGGAAGATCTGGTCGATGGGCAAATAGAAACGCGGCACGCCCGAGCCCACCCAGGCGGTCACGCTGGTCACGCCGGGCAGCTGCGTCAGGCGTTGTTCCACGCGGCGCGTCACCTCGTTGTTGGCGGCCATGCTGGCGCCTTCGGGCAGCCAGACGTCGACCAGGATTTCCGGGCGGCTCGAATCGGGGAAGAACTGCTGCTGCACCTTGCCCATGCCCGCCATGCCCAACACGAAGGTGCCGATGGTCAGGCCGATGGTGATCCATCGGTGCTGCACACACCAGTCCACCAGAGCGCGAAAGCGCTCGTAGAAGGGGCCATCGAAAACCTCGTTGGCCGGCCAGACGTGGGGCTTGACCTTGAGCAGCCGCACGCCCAGGTAGGGCACGAACATCACGGCCACGACCCACGAAATGATGAGCGCCGCGGCGGTGACGCCAAAGATGGCAAAGGTGTACTCGCCCACGGTGGACTGGGCCATGCCGATGGGCAGGAACCCCGCCGCGGTGATCAGCGTGCCGGTCAGCATGGGCATGGCGGTCGCTTCCCAGGTGAAGGTGGCCGCCTTCATCATGGTGTAACCCTCTTCGAGTTTGCGCACCATCATTTCCACCGCGATGATGGCGTCGTCCACCAGCAGGCCCAGCGCAATGATGAGCGAGCCCAGCGAGATCTTGTGCAGGCCTATGCCCCAGTAGCGCATGACCAGGAAGGTGATGGCCAGCACCAGCGGGATGGTGACGAACACCACCAGACCGGGCCGCACGTCGAGGATGTAGCGGCGCAGACCGCGCCCGCCCTCGCGCTTGTGCAAGCCCAGCGCCAGGAAGCTCACCGCCAGCACGATCACCACCGCCTCGATCAGCACCTTGACGAATTCGTTGACCGACCGGCTCACCGCGGCCGGCTGGTCCTGCACCTGCACCAGTCGCATGCCCGCGGGCAAGGTACGCTCGATGTCGGTCATCGCGGTGGTCAGGGCTTTGCCCAAGGCGATGATGTCGCCGCCCTTGGCCATGGAGATGCCCAGCGCGATGCTGTCCTGGCCGTTGTGGCGCACCAGGGTTTGCGCCGGATCGGCGTAGCCCAGACCGATCTGGGCGATGTCGCCCAGGCGGATTTGCGTGCCGTTGCCCGCTCGGATCGGCATGGCGCGCAGTTGCTCCACCGAGTTGAAAGCGCCCCCCACGCGCACCTGCACCACGTCGTGCGGCGCCTGCACCGCGCCTGCGGATTCCAGCGCGTTCTGCTGGCCCAGCGCGGCCAGCACCTGCGGCATGTCCAGGCCCAGTGTGGCCAGGCGCTTGTGCGAAATCTCGACGTACAGCTTCTCGTCCTGCGCGCCAAACAGCTCGACCTTGTTGACGTCTTTGACGCGCAGCAGCTGCTGGCGCACGTCATCGGCCACTGCTTTGCGTTCGGCCGGTGTGAAGCCCTCGCCCTGCAGGGCGTAGATGACCCCGAACACATCGCCAAATTCGTCGTTGTAGAACGGGCCCACCACCCCTTGCGGCAGGGTGGCGCGCATGTCGCCGATCTTCTTGCGCACCGTGTACCAGGCCTGCGGCACATCCGCGGGTTTGGACGCGTCCTTGATCTGGAAAATGATCAGCGTCTCCCCTGGCTTGGAGTAGCTGCGGATCTTGTCGGCGTAGGGCACTTCCTGCAGGGTCTTTTCCAGCCGGTCGGCCACCTGTTCCGACATTTGCTGCGCCGTGGCACCGGGCCAGTAGGCCCGCACCACCATGGCCCGGAAAGTGAACGGCGGATCTTCGTCCTGCCCGAGCTGGAAGTAGGCCGCCACGCCCAGCACCATGAGCACGATCATCAGGTAGCGGGTGAAGGCCTGGTGGTCCAGCGCCCACTGCGAGAGGTTCATCCGCTCGATCCAGGAAGACGGCCCGCCCGTCGGGGCATGGGAAGCGTTGTGTTGCATGCTGGGCCTCAGTTCGCGGACGGGGCCGCCGCGGCGAAGCGGGTGACCTTCTGGCCGGCCGTGAGCACATGCACGCCAGCGGCCACCACCTCTTCGCCGGCCTTCAATCCAGAGGCGACCAGCATGTCGTTGCCGTCGGCGCCGGCCAGTTGCACCGTGCGCGGCTGCACCGTGCTGGTGGCGGGGTCGAACACCCAGACCGAGGTGCCGCCCTGGGCACCGGCCGCCCGCATCAGCGCGCTGGTGGGCAGTTTGACGGCCGGCACACCGGTGCCGCTGCCGGCCAGGGACACATAGGCTGTGGCACCGAGCGGGACGACGGCATCGGCCGGCAAGGCCAGCTTGACCTGGTAGGTGCGCGTGACCGGATCGGCGCTGGCCGCCACCTCGCGCACGGTGCCGCTCAGTGCCCCGGCGGCCGGGCCGCCCTGCGCCGCAGCCCACAGGCGCACCTGCGCGGTGGCGCCTGGTTTCACCGATGCCAGCCGGTCTTCGGGCACGGCGAACACCACGTCGCGCGCGCCGTCGCGCGCCAGGCGCACCACCGGCGTGCCGGCGGCCACCACCTGGCCCACCTCGGCATCCACCGCCACCACCACGCCGGCCGCGTCGGCCAGCAAGCGGGTGTAACCAGCCTGGTTACCCTGCACCGCACCCTGGGCACGCGCCTGGCGCAGGCTCGCATCGGCCGCGTCCAGGGCGGCCTGGCGGCGCTCCAGCTCGGCACCGCTGATGAAGCCCTGCGCCTTGAGCTCGGCAAACCGCTTGAGGTCGGCCGCGGCCAGGTCGCGCTGCGTCTGCGCGGCGCTCACCTGGGCCTGCGCCGCCTGGCTGGCGAGCCCCAGGTCGGTGGCGTCCAGCTGGGCCAGCAGCTGACCGGCCTGCACCCGCTGGCCCACCTCGGCCGGGCGTTGCACCAGCTTGCCGCCGACACGAAAGCCCAGCCGCGACTCGACACGGGCCTTCACCTCACCGGCGTATTCCTGCTGCGCACCGACAGCCGACGCGTTGACAGTCATCAGCTTGACGGCGCGGATCGGCTCCTGCGGCGCCTCGGTTTTAGAACAGGCCGCCAGCAACAGCGACAGCATCGAAACCAGCAGGATGGAAGGGTGTTTCATGGCTTGAACAGAAGAACGGCCGGCGAAGGCGGGGTTTGGATGGACCCACAATAGGCAACCGGTGCGGTGACGGAGCGCCTTGTGAAAGGCGTCTCCTGGCAACCGATCAAATTAATGACCAACCGGTTAGTAAGCAAAATTGTAGTGCAATCCGTGTCGGACGCTTGGTCCGGCCGCGGCGCCACGGCAACCGTGTGGGCCTTGCAGGTTCGCACCGGCCCACCCGCCACCCCATACCCCGCTCATGAAGCCCCACGTCCACCAGTCCCCGCCACTTGTATCGCCGCCGCTGGCGCCGTTGTCCGCGGGCGTGGGGCATTACGAGAACTTCCCGGTCGCCTCATGGCTGTGCCCGCCGGCCCTGCGCCCGGCGGTGATCGCGCTGTACCACTTCGCACGCTCGGCCGACGACCTGGCCGACGAAGGCGACCTGGACACCACCGAGCGCCTGGCGCAACTGGCCGCCTACCGCCGGGCGCTGGACCAGTGCCTGGCGGGCGAACCCGCCGCATCCGCCTGGCCCGGGGTGTTTGGCCCGCTGACCCAGGCGGTGCGCGCACACGCCCTGCCTGCGCCGCTGCTGCACGACCTGATCAGCGCGTTTGAACAGGACGTGCGCCACACCGCGGCCGGGCATGTGTACGCCGACACCGCCGAGCTGCTGGCCTACTGCCGCCTCTCGGCCAACCCGGTGGGGCGGCTGCTGCTGCACCTGTACGGCATCGCGGACGCGCCCTCGCTCGCACAGAGCGACGCGGTGTGCAGCGCGCTGCAGCTGATCAACTTCTGGCAGGACATTTCGGTGGACCACGCCCGCGGGCGCCACTACCTGCCGGCCGACGCGCTCGCCCGCCATGACCTGACCCTGGGCGACTTTGCCGGGCTGGGCGAGCCCAAGGTGCAGGCGCGTTGCCAGGCGCTGGTGGCCGAGCTGTGCGCACAGGCCCAGGCGCTGATGCTGCAAGGCGCGCCGCTGGCGCAGCGCATCCCGGGCCGGGCTGGCTGGGAACTGCGGCTGGTGGTGCAGGGTGGACTGCGCATCCTGGAAAAAATCGCCGCCACCGGTCACCGCAGCTGGCTGCAGCGGCCCACCGTGGGCAAGGCAGACGTGCCCCTGCTGCTGTGGCGCGCGCTGGTGCGCTGACGCGCCGCCAGCCGCTCAGCCCGCGTCGGCCGGCAGGCTGAAGCCGAAGCTGGCGCCGTGTCCCGGGCGCGCCGTGGCCCAGACGCGTCCGCCATGGCACTCCACGATGCGCCGCACCATGGCCAGGCCCACACCCAGACCTGGCGCTGGCCCACCCTGGGCACGCTGGAACAGGCCGAACAGCTCGGCCGCCTTTTCGGGCTCGAAGCCCAGGCCGTTGTCGTGCACGAAATAGGCGTGGCCGCCCGGCACCGCCTCGTAGCAGATGTCGATGCGCGGCTGGCCGTGGCTGCGCGCGTGGCGCCAGGCGTTGTCCAGCAACTCCTGCCAGACGCGGCGCAGCAAGGCGGCATCGGCCTGGGCCGGCGGCAGTTCGGTGGCGACGACGCAGGCCACCCGGGCGCCGCGGGAGCCTTCATCCAGTTCGCGGATGATCGCGCGCACCACATCGCTGGTGTTCACCGGCCGTAACTGCAAATCCTCGGCCTGCAGGCGGGCCAGGGCCGACACAGATTCCATCAGGTGCTGCAGGCGCCGGCTGGAATCGAGCACCTTGTGCGCCAGGCGGGACGCCTGCTCGGGCTGATTGGCGTAGGCCGGTTCGGTCAAGAGCTGGGCATAGCTGGCCACATGGCGCAGCGAGGTGCGCAAATCGTGCGCCAGGGCGTGTGAGATGTCGCGCAGGGTCTGCTCGGCCGAAGCCAGCCGTGCGGCCAGCGGCGCGTCGACCGGCGCCCCGGCCAGACCGGGACCGGATTCGGGCGCCTGGGGATCGGCGCGCAGCGCCAGCGGATGCTGAAAATCGCGTGGGGACGGCATGAAAAAACTCGTGAACGAATGCGAAAAGCTGACTCCCAGGCGAATTCGCAACACTAACGGCAGATCGCGTGTAGTCCTTTGTACACGCTTGTGATTTATTCACATCTTGCACCGATATCAGCGCCGAATGTGACGCCGTTTGCAGTCAGTCCCGCTTGACACCGTCTTGCTGTGGCAAACCGTCCACATGCATCCACCCGCCTCCCCAGACACGCCGACGCCGTTCCCACCCCACCCTGGCCCGACCTGGCACAAGACGCACGGCGCCGGCGCGCGCACCGATGTGCAGAACACCACGAAAGACGCGGCCCCAGGGCTACAGAAGCCGGCGTTTGCGCCGAACACACAGCGGAAACGTCCTGTGGGCGATCGCATCCTCCGCGGCGAAGCCACAGCCGGCCCGACCGCGCCCCACACCCAGCGCCCCGCTTCTTCAGTGCCACCCATGCCCGCTGCCCCGCCCACCGACCACGTCCAGCGCTGCCAGCTGTGCGCGGCTCGCCTGACCTGCCTGATCGGCCGGCTGCCACCGGCCCAGCAAGAACGGCTGGACCCGATGCTGCGCGAACTGGGTTTCCGCAAAGGCGAGGTCTTGCAGTCGGAAGGCATCGCTGCTGGCGTGGTGCGAACCGTCAAGCTGGGCACCGTCATGCTCACCCGCACCGGGCCCGACGGCGCACAGCACCCCGTGGCCATGGTGGGCCGGGGCCACCTGCTGGGCATGTGGGGACTGCTGGGCAAACCCACCCAGGTCGGTGCGCAAGCCTTGTCGGCCGGGCGAGTGTGCGAAATGCCGGTGGCCGCTCTGCGCCACACCCTGCACCAGGACGCGGCCCTGCTGGACATCCTGCACCACCACATGGCGAACGCCTTTTCCCTTCTGGCGGACTGGAGCCAGGTCATGCGGCTGCGCGGCCTGCCGCGGCAGTTGGCGGCCTCTCTGCTGCTGCTGGCGCAACAACAGGGCACCCGCACGGTGCTGCTGCCGAGCCAGGTGGCGCTGGCAGCGCTGCTGTCCACTTCGCGCGAATCGGTGGCACGCACGCTGGCACGGCTGGAACTCGACGGTCATGTGCGCCGCATCGACCGGTGGCACGCGGAGCTCGGCGCTGACCTCCCAGCGGTTTTCGAGAAAACGGAAAAATCGCCCTGACCCTCGGTTGGATCGCCCCATGTTGGTGCAAAAAGACACCGAATGCCGCCCCGGCGAGCTAGAAACACAAGCCTTGTGGACGGAGTGTCATTATTTAATGACATGACCAGATGTCATAAACACCGCAAAAAAGTGGGTCTGTGCCATACTGAAATCCATGGCACAAGCATTCCCCTTCTCCGCGATCGTGGGTCAGGACGAGATGAAAACGGCGATCCTGATCGCCGCCATCGACCCGAGCATCGGCGGGGTGCTGGTGCTGGGCGACCGCGGCACCGGCAAATCGACCGCGGTGCGCGGCCTGGCCGCGCTGCTGCCCAAGATCAAGGCCGTGACCGGCTGCCGTTACGGCTGCGATCCGGCCGACGGCGCCGCGCGCTGTGCCGACTGTGCCACCCTGCGGCCCGCGGGCACGGTAGCCAAATCGCACCTGATCTCCGTGCCGGTGGTGGACCTGCCGCTGGGTGCCACCGAAGACCGCGTGGTCGGCGCACTCGATCTGGAGCGCGCGCTGTCACAAGGTGTCAAAGCCTTTGAGCCCGGCCTGCTGGCCCAGGCCAACCGCGGCTTTCTTTATATAGATGAGGTCAACCTGCTGGAAGACCACCTGGTGGACCTGCTGATCGACGTCGCCGCCTCGGGCGAAAACGTGGTGGAACGCGAAGGTCTGTCGGTGCGCCACCCCGCGCGCTTCGTGCTGGTGGGCAGCGGCAACCCGGAAGAAGGCGAGTTGCGTCCGCAGCTGCTGGACCGGTTCGGCCTGTCGGTGGAGGTCAAAACGCCCGACCAACTGGCCGAGCGGGTCGAGGTGGTGAAGCGCCGCGACGCCTTCGAACAGGACCGCGACGCCTTCACCGCACAGTGGAAGAAGGAAGACGAACGCATCCGCCGCAAGCTGGTGGCGGCGCGCACCCGCCTGCCGGATGTCGCCATCCCGGACGCGGCCCGCGAACGCGCCGCCGCCCTGTGCATGGCCCTGAGCACCGACGGCCTGCGCGGTGACCTGACCCTGATTCGCGCCGCGCGCGCGCTGGCCGCGCTGCAGGGCGACGCCACCGTGGGCGACGCCCACTTGCGCCGCATCGCCGGCCCGGCCTTGCGCCACCGCCTGCGCCGCAACCCGCTGGACAACGCGGGATCGAGCGCGCGCGTGGAGCGGGCGGTGAATGAGCTGTTGAAGTGACCCCCGGCGCTGCTTCTCGCGGTGTGGACGGCGCTCCGGCAAAGCGGTTGGCATGACATCCCATCAGCCCCCCGGCCTCGGTGCCCGTGCGGCGCTCGCGGCGGCGTTGCTGGCAGTGGACCCGGTCGGCCTTGGGGGTGCGGCCTTGCGCGCGGCGCCCGGCCCGCTGCGCGACGAATGGCTTGCGCTGCTGCGCAATCTGCTTCCTGAATCGACGCCGTTTCTGCGCGTGCCCCTCAGCGCGGGCGACACCGCACTGCTCGGTGGGCTGGACCTGTCGGCCACGCTGCACGCGGGCCGTCCGGTGGCGCAGCGCGGACTGCTGGCGCGGGCCGACGGCGGTTTTCTGCTGCTGGCCATGGCCGAGCGGTTGGGTGCGGGCGTGGCCTCGCACCTGGCCGCCGCGCTCGACACGCACCAGGTGGCGCTGGAGCGCGACGGCCTGACCGAGCGTTGCCCGGCTCGGCTGGCGGTGGTGGCGCTGGACGAAGGCGCCAGCGACGAAGAGCGCATGCCCGCCGCCCTGCTCGACCGGCTGGCCTTTCACCTGCTGCTGGACCCGGCGACCGACGGTGATGAAGCCGTTCACTGGGCGGCGCAGGATATTCAGGAGGCCCGCGAGCGGCTGTCGCAGGTGAGCGTGCCGGACGCCGTGTTGCAAAGCCTGTGCGGCGCGTCGCTGGTGTGGGGTGTCGATTCGCTGCGCGCGCCGCTGCTGGCCCTGCGCGCCGCCCGCGCCGCCGCCGCCCTGGCGGGGCTGGACGCGGTGGACGAAAGCCACGCCACCTTGGCGGCCAGCCTGGTGCTGGCGCCGCGCGCCACCCGCATGCCCAGCGCCGAGCCGCCAGCGGATGCCGAGCCACCCGTCGACGAACCCTCTCCACCAGAAGCGCAACACGCGGACGCAGAGCCGCCGCAGGACCAGCCGCCCGCCGAACCACCGGGCGACGACACCGCCGCCGAACCGCCCCCCGACCCGGACGCCAGCCCGCAGGCCATGGAAGACCGGCTGGTCGAGGCCGTGCGCGCCGCCATTCCGGCCGGACTGCTGGCCGCGCTGCAGTTGGGCCAGGAACGGCAGGCCCGCGCGTCCGCAGCCGGTCGTTCGGGCGCCGCCATGAAGCACCAGCACCGGGGCCGCCCGGTGGGCACGCGGCGCGGCGAGCCCCGCTCCGGTGCGCGCCTGAACGTGCTCGACACCCTGCGCGCGGCAGCGCCCTGGCAGCGGCTGCGCCAGCAGGTCAGCCCCGGGCCCACACGCATCCAGGTGCGGCGCGAAGATTTCCACATCGTGCGCTACCGCCAGCACCGCCCCACCACCACCGTGTTCGTTGTGGACGCCTCGGGCTCGGCCGCACTGCACAGGCTGGCCGAGGCCAAGGGTGCGGTGGAGCTGCTGCTGGCCGAGTGTTATGTGCGGCGCGACCGCGTGGCCGTGATCGCCTTCCGCGGCCCGGGCACCGAGCTGCTGCTGCCCCCCACACGTTCACTCGCGCGCGCCAAGCGCAGCCTGAGCGCACTGCCCGGCGGCGGCGGCACGCCGCTGGCCTCGGGCATCGAGGCGGCGGGTGAGCTGGCCGCGCAATTGGCGCGCCAGGGCGACACGCCCATCGTGGTGCTGCTGACCGACGGCCGCGCCAACATCGCCCGCAGCGGCGCGCCCGGCCGAGCGGCCGCCACCGACGATGCGCTGGCCGCCGCACAGGCGTTTCGCCTCGGCGGCACCAGCGCGCTGCTGATCGACACCTCGCCCCAGCCCAGCGAGGCCGCGCAGACGCTGGCGCAGACCATGGGCGCAGCCTATGTGCCGCTGCCACACGCCGGGGCAGAGGGGCTGTCGCGCGCCGTGCAACTGGCGTCAAAACCTGCGCGCTGAACGCCATGGTCCGCCCGCTCGACTGGCAACGGGACGGCCCACAGTGGCCGCACCATGAGCACAGCCGCTTTGTGCAGGCCGGTGGCCTGCACTGGCACGTGCAGCGCTTTGACGGTCCGGATGCGGCTGCGCCCTGGGCGCTGCTGCTGCACGGCACCGGCGCCTCCACCCACTCTTGGCGGGCACTGGCGCCCCTGCTGGCCACGCACTTCAACCTGATCACGCTGGACCTGCCCGGCCACGCCTTCACCGGCCTGCCCCCGGGTGGCGCGGGCGCGCCGCAGCTCTCGCTGCCCGGCATGGCGCGCGCGGTGCACGGCCTGCTGCAGAAGCTGGGCTGCACACCCGCCCTGGTGGTGGGCCATTCGGCGGGGGCGGCGGTGGCGCTCCGCATGGCCCTGGACGGGCTGATCCATCCCCGGCTGCTGGTGGGCCTGAACGCCGCGCTGCTGCCGCTGGGCGGTCTGGCGGGCCAGTTGTTCGCCCCGGCGGCCAAGCTCATGGCCTCGGCGCCGTTTGTGCCACGCCTGTTCGCCTGGCACGCCCAAACACCCGCGGCCTTGCAGCGCCTGCTGGACAGCACCGGGTCCACACTGGACCGGGAAGGCACCGAGTTGTACCGCCGCCTCGTGGCCAGCCCCGATCACGCGGCAGGCGCGCTGGGCATGATGGCCAACTGGGACCTGGACAGCTTCGCCCGTGACCTGCCCCGCCTTGCGGTGCCGCTGCTGTTGATCGTCGGCGACCAGGACCGCACCGTGCCACCCGCCCAAAGTGAGCAGGTGCTGCAACGCTTGTCGCCCGCCGCGCAAGCCCGCTGCACCCACCTGCCCGGACTGGGCCACCTGGCGCACGAAGAGCAACCTGCGCTGGTGGCCGGTCACATCGTGAAGGCCTATGAAGACGCGCAGGTGGTCACCACATGACAAGCCCCTCGGCACCCCTCTGGACACCGGTGTTGCCCGACGCGCCCGAGCGCCATTTCTGCACCGACTGCGGCCTCTCGCGCACCGCCAACCCCAAGCGCTGCGGCCAGGCCTGCCAGTTCATCCACCCCGACTACCCCGCGCTGGAAGCCCGGGTGCATGGCCGCGCGCGGCGCCTGTCAGGCCCGGGTGAAGGCGGCCAACATGGCGATGACGAGCTGTTCTTCGGCCCTTTCCGCGAGATGCTGCAGGCCCGCCTGAAGCAGCCGCTGGCCGGCGCACAGTGGACCGGCATCACCACCCGCATCGCGCAGAAGCTGCTGGAGGCCGGCGAGGTGGACGCGGTGATCGCCGTGGCGCCGCACCCGAACGACCCCTGGCGCCCGCTGCCGGTGCTGGTGACGCGGCCCGAAGACATGGCGCGCTGCCGCGGCATGCGCATGGGCTATGCACCGCTGGTCGCGCTGGTCGAACCCGCGCTGGCGATGGGCCACAAAAGGCTGGCGGTGATCGGCATCCCGTGCCAGATCTACGCGCTGCGCGCCATCCAGCCCGAGCTGGAACGCGAGCAGGGCTTGCAGAAGCTGGTCGTGATCGGCACGCCCTGCTCCGACAACACCACCACCGAACGTTTCCACCAGTTCCTGGCGCTGGTCTCGCCCCGGCCGCAGGACGTGACCTACCTCGAATTCCGCGCCGACTACCACGTCGAGATCCGCATGAAAGACGGCGCGGTGCGCGAGATACCGTTCCTGCAATTGCCGCTGTCCACGCTGCCGCCCGACTTTTTCCCCATGACCTGCCGCACCTGCGTGGACTACACCAACGTGCTGTCCGACATCACCGTGGGCTACATGGGCGGCCGGGGCGAGCAGTGGCTGCTGGTGCGCAACGCCCAGGGCCAAGCTGTGCTGGAGCTGCTGGGCGATGAAGTGGCCACGCAGGCGCCGGGCAGCGCGGGCCAGCGCGCGGGGGCGGTCAAGGGGTTTCTGAAGAACGTGGAACGCGCGGCCGGTGGCTTGCCGCTGCGCAAGATGCCCGACTGGCTGCGCCCCATCGTGGGCTGGCTCATGCCCCGCGTGGGGCCGCGCGGGCTGGAGTTCGCGCGGGCGCGGGTGGAGATGAAGGCGTTGGAGACCATGGTCCACCTGCAGCGCGAAGCCCCGGCGCGCATGAAAACCATGGTGCCCGAGCACGTGGTGCACCTGGTGCGGCCGTATGGCCTGCCCCGGTCGGCGGCGGCCAAAGACGCTGCGGCGCCCTGAACACCGCAGGTCAGGCCGTTCGATCGAACGGTCCCGGTGCGCAGGCGCGGTCGCCTTCCCACCAGACCACCCAACGCCGCAGGCGCAGCCACCACGCTCCAGCCTGACTGGCGCCAGCGGACGCGGAATGAAAAAACGCATTCCCGGACCGCCTACCCCGCCCACCCAGCCCACACGCCGACGGTGGCCACGGGCCATCCACCCCAAGGTGCCCCAAAACAAAGGGTTTACCCGCGCATTCGGTGAAAAACAGTCACTTTCAATTGACAGAACAAAGTGTCATGTTAAATTGACACCCGTGACTGTCGCATGTTGATGACAGTCACGGCACTCGCCGAGGGGCCCATGGACATGATGTCACGCGTACAGCGCGCGCTGGACCAGCAACTGGCCCTCGCGCACAGCCCCAGCGCCCCGCCACGGCTCATCGCCGCCCTGCGGCACGCCGTGTTCCCCGGTGGCGCACGCATCCGTCCCCAGCTGTGCCTCGCCGTGGCCCAGGCCTGCGGTGAAGACGCACCCGAGCTCACCGACGCCGCCGCGGTCGCCATCGAGTTGCTGCATTGCGCCTCGCTGGTGCACGACGACATGCCCTGCTTCGACGACGCCGACACCCGGCGCGGCCAGCCCACGGTGCACAAGCTCCACGGGGAACCGCTGGCCCTGCTCTGCGGCGACGGCCTCATCGTGATGGCTTTCCAGGCCCTGGCCCGCGCGGGTGCGCACCACCCGCAACGCCTGGCCGGCCTCATCGCCACCGTGTGCACCGGCACCGGTGCACCCGACGGCATCGTGGCCGGGCAGGCCTGGGAATGTGAACCCCGCGCGTCGCTGAGCCGCTACCAGCGAGCCAAGACCGGCGCCCTGTTCGTCGCGTCCACCTGCGCCGGGGCACAAGCGGCCGGCGCCGACCCCAGCGCCTGGCGCGCCCTGGGCGAATGCCTGGGCGAGGCCTACCAGGTGGCCGATGACATCCGCGACGTGATGCTGGGCAGCGACGAGCTGGGCAAGCCCGCCGGCCAGGACGCTCAGCACCACCGGCCCAGTGCCGCGGCCGACCTGGGCCTGGTGGGCGCGGTCGACTATTTCCGCGGCCTCATGCAGCAGGCGGTGGACGCCATCCCCGACTGCCCGAGCCGCACCGCCATGCGCCACCTGGTGTGGCAAGAGTCCGAACGCCTGATGCCGCAAAGCACCTGCGACCGCATCCACCGCGAATACCCGCAGCACCGCCCCGCCGCCGTGGTGGCACCGCGCGGCGCGCTGGCCTGAGCGACCGCGAGGAACTCCCATGAGCACCCTGCCCACACCCCACCCGCTGCCGGCCTTCGACGCCCAGCCCTCGTGGCGGGAACGGCTGGCCGCCCGCATCGACCGGTGGTCCACCAGCCCGGGCCTGTACCGCTGGGCGCTGTCGTGGCCGCTGTCGCGCTGGGTGGTGCGTCGCCGCTCGGCCCGGCTGTTCGAGCTGATGGCCGGCTTCGTGCACACGCAGGTGCTGCTGGCCTGTGTGCGCCTGCGCCTGCTGGAAACCCTGCTGGACGCGCCGCGCACGCTGGACCAGCTGGTCGCCCAGACCGGCCTGCCCCGCGCCGGCCTGCAACGCCTGCTCGACTCCGCTGTCTCCATGCGCCTGGTGGACCGCCGCAGCGGTGGCCGCTACGGCCTGGGTGCGCTCGGCGCCCCGGTGGCGGCACACGAAGGCATCCGCGACATGGTGGAGCACAACGCCACCCTGTACGACGACATGCGCGATCCCCTGGCCCTGCTGCGCGACCCTGGCCAGGCGGGCATGCACACCTACTGGCCGTACACGCCCAACCAGGCCAGCGTTCAGGCCGCGCCGCCCGCCACATTCACCCGCTACTCGGCGCTCATGGCCACCTCGCAACGCTTTGTGATCGACGAGCTGCTGACCGCCTACCCGTTTGCCGACCACCGCCGCGTGCTCGACGTGGGCGGCGGCATGGGCGGCTGGGTCAGCGCGCTGGCGCAACGCCACACCCACCTGCAGTGCGACCTGTTCGACCTGCCACCGGTGGCCGCACTGGCCCAGGACCACGTGCACCGCCAGGGACTGGGCGGACGCATCACCACCCACGGCGGCAGCTTCACGGCCGACCCGCTGCCCACCGGCGCCGACCTGGTGACGCTGGTGCGCGTGGCACACGACCACGCCGACGACACCGTGCTGCACCTGCTGCGCGCCATCCACACGGCGCTGCCCATGGGCGGCACCCTGCTGCTGGCCGAACCCATGGCGCAGAGCGGGGGCCAGAGCCCCAGCGACCCGTACTTCCACTTCTACCTGATGGCCATGGGCTCCGGCCAGCTGCGCACCCCCCAGGCCCTGATGGCGCTGATGGAGACCGCCGGCTTCACCCACATCGAGCTGGCACCCAACCCCATGCCGCTGCATGCGCAGATTCTGGTGGGCCGCAAGTCCAGGGCGCTGTCCCCGGACCCTGAAGCCACCACCCGTCTGCACTGACACCCCGCCACACACCCCACGGATGTCCACCATGCAAGCCCAAGCCATTGTGTTCCAGAGCCCCTGCCAGCTGTCGGTGCAGACGCTGGCGCTGCGCCCCATGGCCGACGGCGACGTGGAGGTGCAGGTGCAGTACAGCGGCATCAGTACCGGCACCGAGCGCCTGCTCTGGGACGGCAGCATGCCGCCCTTCCCCGGCATGGGCTACCCGCTGGTGCCCGGCTACGAAACGGTGGGCCATGTGGTGCGCACCCAGGGCCCGTGCCAGCTGGCCATCGGCGACCGGGTGTTCGTGCCCGGCTCCTACAGCTTCGAAGGCGTGCACAACCTGTTCGGCGGCGCCGGCTCGCGCCTGGTGGTGCCCGAGAGCCGCGTGGTGAAGGTGCACAACGACAACGCCAACGCGGTGCTGCTGGCGCTGGCCGCCACCGCGTACCACACCGTCACCTACGGCGGCACCCGCGACCCCGACACCCCACCCGACCTGATCGTCGGCCACGGCGTCATGGGCCGGCTGCTGGCCCGCCTGACGGTGGCCGCCGGTGCCCCGGCCCCGGTGGTCTGGGAAACCCAGGCGCTGCGCCAGGCCGGCGGCGAAGGCTACAGCGTGGTCCACCCGGACGACGACGACCGCAAGAACTACCGCGCGATCTACGACGTCAGCGGCGACGCGCAGATCCTGCACAAAGTCATCCCGCGGCTGGACAAGGGCGGCGAAGTGGTGCTGGCGGGCTTCTACCACCAGGACATCTCGTTCGCCTACGCGCCCGCTTTCATGCGCGAAGCCAGCATCCGCGTCGCCGCCGAATGGAAGCGCGCCGACCTGCTGGCCGTCACCGAACTGGTGAACACCGGACGCCTGTCGCTCGACGACCTGATCACCCACACCCACACGCCGGCGCAAGCGCGGGATGCCTACGAGGTCGCCTTCGGCGATCCCCACTGTCTGAAGATGGTCCTCGACTGGAGTCATTGAGATGAACGCACCCGACATCAAGAGCCACCCCATCCACTTCCAGGCGCAGCTGCGCCAGGAGGCCGCCATCGAACCCGATCGGGTGCACACCGGCGAAGTCAAGAAAGAGACCCAGATCATCGCGATCTACGGCAAGGGCGGCATCGGCAAGAGCTTCACGCTCGCCAACCTCAGCTACATGATGGCCCAGCAGGGCAAGAAGGTGCTGCTGATCGGCTGCGATCCCAAGAGCGACACCACCAGCCTGCTGTTCGGCGGCCGCGCCTGCCCGACCATCATCGAAACCTCGTCGAAGAAAAAACTCGCGGG
>NZ_JBPCSJ010000287.1:0-19372 GCF_051007235.1 Hydrogenophaga sp.
GGTGTTCATTCTGTTTGTGAGTGAACACTTTCTTATAAGTGCCGATTGGGCGGAGGTTTCTCAGCCTGTTGCATCCGCACCGCAGGGGTGCACAGCCAGTCCGGGAGGGCGTGCAGGATTCCACGGCGCCGGCGCGCGCGACTCAGGTTTGGACGGTCCCAGCCGATAACTTCAATACTCCCCGCTGTTCTGTTGCCCCCCTGAGCCGCCCCCGCCGGCGGTTTTGTTGACCATGATGCCCTTGCCCGCCCGGCCCCTGTTGAGCGCTGTTCGCCACCCTGGCGGCCCGCGCTGGCTGTGTTGTGGCTTGCTGGGGCTGGCCTTGGGGGCGCCGGCCTGGGCGGTGCAGGACCTGACCGCCATGAGCCTGGAGCAGCTGATGGACATCCCGGTGGTGGCCGCGTCCAAGTACGCGCAGCCGCAACACGAGGTGGCGGCCTCGGTGAGCGTCATCACCCGCGAGGACATCCGCACCTTCGGCTGGCGCACCCTGGGCGAGGCCCTGGCCAGCCTGCCGGGCTTCTACACCACCTACGACCGCCAGTACACCTACATCGGCACGCGTGGGCTGGGCATGCCCGACGACTACAACACGCGGCTGCTGATCACCCTGAACGGCAACCGCCTGAACGAGCCCACCTACGACAGCGTGATGGCCGGGCACGAGTTCCCGCTCGATCAGGACCTGATCGAGCGCATCGAGGTCATTCCCGGTCCGGGCGGCGCGGTCTACGGGCAGAACGCGCTGTTCGGTGTGATCAACGTGGTCACCCGTGACGGCGCCGGCCTGGACGGCACCGAGGTGGCGGCGGCCTGGCAGTCGCCCCAGGGCCAGCGCCAGGTGCGGCTCAGCCATGGCCGCGTGCTGGACAACGACGTGGACCTGTTGCTGTCTGCCTCCGGCCTGCGGGCGCGCGGCGAAGACCGGTTCTACGACTACGGCGCCGGCGGCGCCGGTGTCGCGGCGGGGCAGGACGGCGAGCGCGCCGACCGCCTGTTCCTGCGCCTCTCGCGCGGGCCGTGGTCGTTCGACCTGGCCTACAGCGACCGCCGCAAGGACGACCCCACGGCCGTGGGCCAGTCCGATCCGCTGGTGCCGGGGCAGTACATCCGGGACCGCTACCTCTCAACCCAGCTGCAGTACGAGGACCACTTTGCCGGCGCCACCCAGCACCTGCAGGCGCGGGTGTTCTGGGGGCAGTACCGGTTCGACAGTGTCACCGTGTGGGGGGGCGAGGCGTACCGCGGCGCAGCCGCGAGCGCCGCGCGCGGTCTCGAGCTGCGCTGGCTCAACACGGCCATCGCTGACCACACCTTCATGCTGGGCCTGGAGCTGCAGGACAGTCCGCGCCAGGACCAGACCTCGGTCTTGTCCGACCCGGCGGACAACCTGTACCTGCTGACCAGCGGCTGGCGCGCCGGCCTGTACGCGCAGGACCAGTGGCGCCTGGCGGACACGCTGGTCGCCACGCTGGGCCTGCGCGCCGACCGCAACAACGTCAACGGCACCCGCCTGAGCCCGCGTGCGGCGCTGATCTGGCAGGCCACGCCGGCGTCGACCGCCAAGCTGCTGTTCGGTCGCGCGCACCGCTCGCCCAACGTCTACGAGCAGGACTGGGACTGGAGCGCCGGCCAGTACCCGACGCCGCTGCCCGCCATGGCCGACGAACGCATCGAGACCACGGAACTGGTGCTGGACCACCGGCCGGCGCCCGAGCTGGCGTTGCGCGCCTCGGTGTACCAGTGGTCTCTGCGCGACATGGTGGTCTGGAACAGCACCGACTGGCGCTTTGTTTCCGGCGCGCCGGTGCGCTCGCGCGGTGCCGAGTTCTCGGCCGACCGGCGCTGGTCGTCCGGTGTGCGACTGCGCGCCAGCGTGTCCGTGCAGGACGCGCAGCACCAGGGCGGCCAACGCCTGGACAACGCGCCCAAGTGGCTGGGCAAGCTGCATGTCGCCGCGCCGCTGCCGGGTGGTGCGCGCATCGGCGTGGAATGGCTGGCCGAAAGCCGCCGCCGCACCGTGGACGGTGGGCACGCGGCCGGGCACGCCACCACCAACCTGCACCTGAGCACGCAGCAGCTGCTGCCCGGGGTGGCGCTGTCGCTGGGCGTCTACAACCTGCTGGACAAGCGCTACAGCCACCCCATCGGCACCGACAACTGGACCACCACCGTGGCACAGGATGGGCGCAGCGTGCGCCTGAAGCTGGAGGCGCGGTACTGATGACGCAGCCCGCCTTGGCAATGGTCAACCTCTTGCACCGCCTGCACCGCCTGCACCGCCTTCGGCGCGACCGCTGGACCCGCTCGGGGCTGATGGCCTGCGTCTGCGCGCTGGTGTGGGCGCTGGCCGCGCCCGGGGTGCGGGCCCAGACGGCCAGCGAGGCCGCGGTCAAGGCTGGCTTTGTCTACAACTTCATCAAATTCACCCAGTGGCCCGGCCTGCGCGAGGGCACGCCCATCCGCCTGTGCGCCGCTTCGGCGCGGCCGCTGGACGGCCAGCTGTCTTTGCTGCAGGGGCGCAGCGTCGGCAACCGCCTCCTTGAAGTGCGCCTGGCCACGCCGGCAACCGACTGGCGCCAGTGCGACGTGCTGTTCCTGGACGAAGAGGACGCCGACCGCCTGTCCCTGGTGTCGGCGCGGCTGGTCCGTGCCCCGGTGCTCACCCTGGGCGATCTGCCCGGCTTCGTCGACGCGGGCGGCATGATCGGCCTGCGCGTGGAGGCCAGCCGGGTGCGGTTCGATGTCAACCTGAACAGCGCCCAGCAGTCCGGACTGGTGCTCAACAGCCAGATGCTCAAGCTGGCCGGCAGGGTGGTCCAATGAAGCAGATCCGTGCCTCGATGGCCTCGCGTCCCGCGGCGCTGGCACTGGCCCTTGCGCTGGCCGTCAGTGGCCCCGCCTGGACACAGACCGTGTCCGATCCCACGCGCCTGTCGCTCGAAGAGCTGATGGCCATCGAGGTCAGTTCCGCGGCCCGGAAGCCGCAGGCCCTGTCGGACACGGCCACCGCCCTGCACGTGATCACCCGTGAAGACATGCGCCGTGCCGGCGTGACCAGCCTCCCCGAGGCCCTGCGCCTGGCGCCGGGTGTGCAGGTCTCGCGCATCGACGCCAGCCGTTACGCCATCACCATCCGCGGCTTCGCCAGCCGCTACGCCGGCAAGCTGCTGGTGCTGCAGGACGGGCGCACCCTGTTCTCGCCGCTGTTCAACGGCACCTTCTGGGAGGCGCAGGACCTGATCCTCGACGACGTCGAACGCATCGAGGTGATCCGCGGGCCCGGCGGCACCATGTGGGGCGCCAACGCGGTCAATGGCGTCATCAACATCATCACCCGCGCGGCCAAGGACACCCAGGGCACCCTGGTGCAGGTGGAGGGGGGCAGCGAAGCGTCTGGCCTGGCCTTGCGCCACGGTGGCACGCTGGGCGAGAGCGGGCACTTCCGCGCCTGGGCCAAGCTCGGCCACCACGACGCGCTCACCACGGCCGACGGTGCACCGGCGCACGACGCGCTGTTGCAACAGCGCGCCGGTTTTCGCCTGGACCTGCAGCCCGGCGCCGCCGACCGGCTGACCGTGCAGGGCGACGTGCAAGACACGCGCGCGGATGTGATCGAGCTGGACACCCAGCTGAGCCAACCCGGCGTGCACTTCTCGCCCGACACCCAGGCCGAACGCGGCGCCCACCTGCTGCTGCGCTGGGAACGCGAGGTCCATGCCGACCACCACCTGCACCTGCAGGCTTTTGTGGACCGGGTCGAAGGCCGCTCCCAGGCGATGGACGTGCAGGTCGACACGCTGGATCTGGAGTTCCAGCAGCGCCTGCGGCTGAACCCCACGCACGAGCTGACCTGGGGCGCGGGCTGGCGCCACATCCGCGACAAGACCCGTGGCAGCCTGACCGTCTCGATGGATCCCGCCAGCGCCCGCCGCACCGTCTACAACGCCTTCGTACAGGACGAAATGCAGCTGCGCCCGGACCTGCGCCTGACCGCGGGCAGCAAGTTCGAGCACAACGAGATCACCGGGCTGGAGACCCAGCCCAGCGTGCGCCTGCACTGGCAGGCCTCGTCGACCGACACCTTCTGGGCCGCGATCTCCCGCGCGGTGGAAACGCCGTCGCGTGCGACGCTGAACAGCCGGATCAACTACGCGGTGCTGCCTGGCATGAGCGTGCCGTTTCCCCCCTTTGCCATTGCGCCCACCGTGGTCGGCCTGCGTGGCAACCCCGACATGGTGTCGCAGGAACTGGTGTCGCGCGAACTGGGCTACCGCGGACTGTTCGGCAGCCACCTGAGCGTGGACCTGACGGTGTTCCACCACCGTTACGACCACCTGGTGTCGCTGGGCGCGGCCAGCGTGGTCCCGGGCGTGCCGTATGGGCAAGCGACCTACCGCTTCAACAACCTGCTGCGCGGCCAGGCCTACGGCGCCGAACTGGCCAGCACCTGGGAGGTCCACCCCCGCTGGCGCCTGAGCGGCAGCCTCAGCACCCTGCGCATGAAGCTCACGCCCACCCCGGGCGGCACCGGCGACAGCGCCTTCGGTGGCACCGGTGCCTCGCCCACCCACCTGTGGCAGCTGCATTCGCTGCACGACCTGGGCCACCACGTGGAACTGGACGCGCACCTGTACCGCAACGGCGCCTTGTCCGACCTGCAGGTCCCGGCCCACACCCGGCTGGACCTGCGCCTGGGCTGGCGCGTGCAGCCCGGGCTGGAACTCTCGCTCACCGGGCGCAACCTGCTGCAGCGCGCGCACACCGAGTTCCGGGCCGACGACCTGCAGGCCAGCCAGCTGCCGCGCAGCTGGCTGCTGCAAACGCGCTGGAGGTTCTGACCGTGCACGCCGACCGACCGGGCACACGCAAAGGGAACGCGTTGAACTGGCGCGACCTCTCCATCGTGCGCAAGCTCGGCCTGATGCTGGCCTTCAACACGCTGGCCGCGGTGCTGCTGATCGCGGTCGTGTTCGGCGTCAGCAACGCCATGGACCGCTACCAGTGGACCGAAGAACAGCTGCGCGTGCTGGCCCAGGTGGTGGGGGAAAACAGCCGCGCGGCGCTGGCCTTTGGCGACCGCGAAAGCGCCCGCCAGACCCTGACCGCGCTGAGCGCCAACGAAGAGATCGACCAGGCGCGACTGCTCGACGCGCAGGGCGCGCTGTTCGTCCAGGCCGGGTTTTCAGACCGCGTTGCACACCGGGGCAGCCTGTCCGAGCGGCTGGTCTACAGCCTGTTCCCGGCCGACCTGCAGGTCGGTTATGCGATCGTCGAAGACGGCCGGGAAATCGGCCGTGTCGAGCTGCGCGCGCACCTGCTGCACCTGTGGCTGAACCTGCTGGAGAGCCAGGCCCTGATGGCGCTGCTGGCGCTGCTGCTGGCGGCGCTGGCGGTGGTCTTTGGCCTGCGGATGCGCCGCATCGTGACCGACCCCATCCTGCAACTGGCCCAGGTCAGCACCCGGGTCTCGAGCGAGCAGGACTACTCGCTGCGTGCGGTCAAGGCACACGACGACGAAGTGGGCGCCCTGGTGGACGACTTCAACCACATGCTGGCCGAAATCCAGGTGCGCGACCAGGCCTTGCAGTCCGAGCGCCGGACGCTGCAGCAGCGCACCGCCGACATGCAGCTCGCACGCGACGAGGCCGAGCGCGCCAGCCGCGTCAAGTCCGAATTCATCTCCACCGTCAGCCACGAACTGCGCACGCCGCTCACCGCCATCAGCGGCGCGCTGGGCCTGGTGGCCGGGGGCGTGGCCGGTGCCCTGCCGGCCGCGGCCAGCGACATGGTGGGCATCGCGCTCAAGAACAGCAAGCGGCTGTCGTTCCTGATCAACGACCTGCTGGACATGGAAAAGCTGCTGGCCGGCAAACTGCGTTTTGACCGCCGGGTGCAGCCGCTCATGCCCCTGCTGGAGCAGGCCCTGACCGACAACCAGGCCTACGCCGAGCCGTTCGGCGTGCGCTACGTGCTGGGCCAGCGCGTGGACGGTGTGCAGGTCGAGGTGGACGCGCAGCGCCTGCAGCAGGTGCTGGCCAACCTGCTGTCCAACGCCGCCAAGTTCTCGCCCAGCGGCGCCGCGGTGGCGGTGGACGTGGTGCAGCGCGGCGGCACGGTGCGCGTGACCGTGACCGACCAAGGCCCCGGCATCGCCACCGAGTTCCAGTCGCGCATTTTCCAGAAGTTCTCGCAGGCCGATGCCTCGGACACGCGGCAAAAGGGCGGCACCGGCCTGGGCCTGGCGATCTCGCGCGAGCTGACCGAACGCATGGGTGGCCGCATGGGCTTCCATTCGCGCCCGGGGGAGGGCGCGCGCTTCTTTTTTGAACTGCCGGTGTGGACGGCGCCGCTGTCGCAGCCCGCGGCGCTGCACACCGCCCCCGCCCCGCTCGGTCCCCTGCCTGCGGCGCGTGGCCCGCGCGTGCTGATGGTCGAACCCGACGCCGACGTGGCGCAGCTGCTGCGCCGCATGATCGAGCGCGCCGGCTACCGCGTCGACACCGCCGCCACCGGCGCGCAGGCGCTGGCCCTGTCGCGCGAGCACCGCTACGCCGCCATCACCCTGGACCTGCTGCTGCCCGACATCGGCGGCGCCGAGCTGGTGCGCGAACTGCGTACCCAGGAGGACACCGCGCAGCTGCCCATCCTGGTCATTTCGGCGCGCGTGGAAGAGGGGCGCCAGACCATCGGCAACGCCTGGCCCGACCTGCACTGGCTGGCCAAGCCGGTGGACCAGGCCCGACTGCTGGCCGTGCTCGAACGCGTGGCCTCGGCGCACCGCGCACCGCATGCGCGGGTGCTGCACGTGGAAGACGACCTGCAGCTGCACGAGGTGGTGCGCTCCATGGCCGGCGCGCAGTACGATTTCGAACTCGCCACCACGCTGCGCGAGGCGCGGGCCCGCGTGGCGCTGGAACGGTTTGACGTCGTCATTCTTGACCTTGCCCTGCCCAACGAATCGGGCTGGGACCTGCTGCCCGACATCCACGCCCGCCAGCCCGACACCCGTGTGGTGCTGCTGACCGGCGCCGACATTTCCGACGAACTCGCCCGCCGGGTCGACGCGGTCATCCACAAGGGCGATGTCTCGCCCCGGGAGCTGCTCGACGCCATCGGCGGTCCGGCCTTCAGCGATACCCAGCAAGACGCATGAACACCCTGCAACGCATCCTGTGTGTGGAAGACGAACCCGACATCCAGGCCGTGGCCCGCATGGCCCTGGAGCTGGTGGGCGGCTTCCAGGTGCTGGTGTGCGGCAGCGGCGAGCAGGCCCTGCGCGAGGTGCAGGCCTTTGCCCCCGACCTGATCCTGCTGGACGTGATGATGCCCGGCATGGACGGCCCCGGCACGCTGCGGGCGCTGCGCGCGCTGCCCGGCGTGGCGGCCGTGCCGGTGGCTTTCATGACCGCCAAGGTGCAGCCCGACGAGGTGGCGCACTACCGGTCGCTGGGTGCGCTGGACGTGATCGCCAAACCGTTCGACCCGATGGCGCTGCCCGCCCAGGTGCGCGCCGTCTGGGAGCGCCGCCATGTCTGAGCGTTTTGCCGTGACGGATCGTGCCGCGGCCCTGCCCCCCGCACCCCCGGTGCCGGCCGAAGTGGCGGTCCTGCTGGCCGATCTGCGGCGGCGCTTCACCGACCAGCTGGCCCCTCGGCTGGGCGCGGTGCGCCAGCAGCTGCTGGCGCTGCTGGCCGGCGACGCCGAGGTGAATCTCGAATCGCTGCACCGCGAGGTGCACGGCCTGACCGGCGGCGCCGGCACCTTCGGCCTGCCCGAGGTGTCGGACGCCGCGCGCGCGCTGGAGACCTTGCTGGCTGCGCTGGTGCGCGGCGACGCGACCCTGGAACCCGAGCGGGCGCAGGCCATGGTGCAGGCACTGGCCGCGCTGGAGCGCGCCGTCGCGGCACCGCGGCAGGCCACGGTGGGGCAGCCCCCAGCGCCCAGCGCCGACCCGGCCGCGGACGCCGTGGTCATGGTGCACCTGCTCAGCTGCGCCCTGCCGGGGGTGGAGACGGTGGACTGGGATGCACTGTCCGCCGCCGGCTACCGGGTGCAGGCGCACACCGATCTGGTGGCCCTGTGCCGGGCCTGGACCGATGCGCCCCCGCCGGTGCCCACGGTGCTGCTGCTGGATCTGCACAACCCCGCGGTGGTGGAGCCGGTGCTGGCGCAGCTGCGCGCGCTGTCGGCTGGACCGGCCCGCCCGGTGGTGGTGGCGGCCCTGCCGCACGACGACCTGGACCTGCGCCTGCGCGCCCTGCGCGCCGGTGTGCAGCGCACGCTGGCCCGCCCGCTGGAGCTCGAGCGCATCGCGTCCGTGCTGGACACGCTCACCGGCCGGCGGCCCGCGCAGCCCTACCGCGTGCTGCTGGTGGACGACGAGCCGCTGCTGCTGGAGGCACAGGCGGCGGTGCTGCGCGGCGCCGGCATGGAGGTGCACGCGCTGGCGCAACCGCTGCAGACGCTCGAAGCCCTCGAACGCCTGCAGCCCGATGTGCTGCTGCTGGACGTGTACATGCCCGAAGCCAGCGGCCCCGAGCTGGCGGCTGCGCTGCGCGAGCGCGACGCCTGGCTCGACCTGCCGGTGCTGTTCCTGTCGGCCGAAACCGACCTCACGCAGCAGCTGCTGGCGCTGAACCTGGGCGGCGACGACTTCCTGGTCAAACCGGTGCAGCCCGACCACCTGGTGGCCGCCGTCACGGCGCGCGCGCGCCGGGCCCGGCAGAGCAGCGCGCTGCGCCGGCACCTGCAGACCACGCTGTACGAACGCGAACGCGAGCACCTGGCGCTGGGCCAGCACGCCAGCGTGAGCTTCGCCGACCACGCGGGCAACATCACCTACGCCAACGAGCGCTTCTGCGAGAACAGCGGCTACACCTTGCCCGAGCTGATGGGCCAGAACCACCGCCTGCTCAAATCCGGCGAGCATCCAGCGGCGTTCTACGCGGAGATCTGGTCCACCATCTCCAGCGGCCAGGTGTGGCACGGCGAGCTCTGCAGCCGGCGCCGTGACGGCAGCCTCTACTGGGTCGAATCCACCATCACGCCCTTTGTGGACCGTGACGGTCGGGTCTACCAGTACGTGTCGATCCAGACCGACATCAGCCACATCAAGGCCGCCGAAGCGGCCCTGCGCGCGCAGCGCGACATGCAGCGCGTCATCAGCCTGTCGGCCGCGGCGCTCATGGCCGCGCCCCAGGGCCGCACGGGCGAGGCCATCGAGGCCGCGCTCGCCCGCAGCGGCCTGCAGGTGGCCGCCGACCGCGCCTACCTCTACACCTTTTCGCGCGACGGCCGCCACATGCACAACGCCCACGTGTGGCTGGCGGCCGGCAGCGAACCGGTGCCACGACCGGTGCGGGAGGTGTCTCTCGACCGCTTGCCCTGGATGCGCGAACGCTTCATGGGCGAAGCGGTGCTGCAGATCCCGGACGTGGAGGCGATGCCGCCCGAAGCAGCGGCGGACCAGGCGCTGCTGCGGCACAACCGCATCCGTTCACTGGTCATCTTCCCGCTGCAGCGGCAGGGCCAGATGTTCGGCTTCATGGCCTACAGCATGGAGCGCCAGCCGCGCGACTGGACCACCGAGGAACTGGGCCTGCTCAAGGTGCTGAGCGACGTGGTCGCCAGTGCGCTGTCGCGCCACCGGGCCGACGCGGCGCTGCGCAAGAGCGAGTCGCGCCTGAACTTCCTGGTCTCGTCCAGCCCGGTGACCATCTACACCTGCGAGCCCCGGCCGCCATTTGCGCCGGTCTACATCAGCCCCAACGTGCAGCAGCTCATGGGCTTTGCGCCCGAGGCCTTCACGGACGAGGCCGGTTTCCTGGACGGCCAGGTGCACCCCGACGACCTGGCCCAGGTGGTCCGGGAGCGGCCGGCCGTGCTGGAGCAGGGCGAGCACCTGCAGGAGTACCGACTGCGCATGAGCGACGGCCTGTACCGCTGGGTGCACGACCAGCGCCGCCTGGTGCGCGACGAGGCGGGCCAGCCGCTGGAAATCATCGGTTACTGGCTGGACATCACCGAGCGCAAACGGATCGAAGACGAGCTGTCGTGCTTCAACCTGGAGCTGGAGCAGCGCGTGGCCGATCAGACGCGCAGTGTCATCGAGAGCGAGCGCCTGGCCCAGGCCACGCTGGACGCGCTGAGCGCGCGCGTGGTCATCCTGGACGGGCAGGGCGACATCGTGGCCGCCAACCGGGCCTGGCGCGGTTTCTTCGGCGGCCGGACGCCCGAATCGGTGGGCAACTACGTGGTCTATTCGGAAAACATGGACCGCGCCACCGGTCGCGACGCCGCGAGCCATCTGGCCCCCTATCTGCGGGCGGTTCTGAGCGGTGCCGAGCGCAGCCATCAGCACGAGTACAGCCAGCAGCTGGACGGTGAGCAGCGCTGGTTTATTTGCCGGATCGAGCGCTTTGGCACGGACGAAGCCCCCCGACTGGTCGTCTCCCACGAAGACATCACCCACATGAAGCAGGCCGAACGCCAGCAGCTGCGGTCGCAGCGGCTGGAGAGCCTGGGCACCCTGGCCGGTGGTGTCGCGCACGACCTGAACAACGCACTGGCGCCGGTGCTCATGGGCATGAGCATCCTCAAGGAACAGTACCCCGAAGAGTCGAAGCTGTTCGACATGATCGAGGGCAGCGCGCAGCGCGGTGCCGACATGGTGCGCCAGCTGCTCACGTTTGCCAAAGGCGCGGAGGGCGAACGCGTGCCGGTGCGCACGCTGCCCATGCTGCGCGAGCTCGAACGGCTCATGAAGGGCAGCTTTCCCAAGAACATCCAGCTGCGGGTGGACGGCGACGACGGCATGCCGGCGGTGCTGGCCGATCCCACGCAGCTGCACCAGGTGCTGCTGAACCTGTGCGTCAACGCCCGCGACGCCATGCCCGGTGGCGGCACGCTCGCGCTCAAGGCCAAGGTGGTGGTGCTGGACGAGGCCTACGCGCGCTCCATTCCCGACGCGCGGCCGGGCCGCTACGTGGCGCTGCGCGTGAGCGACTCCGGCAGCGGCATCCCGCCCGAGATACTGGACCGCATCTTCGACCCCTTCTTCACCACCAAGGGGGCGGACCAGGGGACCGGCCTGGGTCTGTCCACGGTGCTGGGCATCGTGCGGGCGCACGGCGGGTTCGTGCAGGTGTATTCACAGCCCGACCAGGGGTCGATGTTCACCGTCTGCCTGCCGGTGGCGACGGGCGACGCGAACGACAGCGTGCCGTTTGTCGAGTCGGTGATCGCCGACCTCGGCCATGGCGAAACCATCCTGTTCGTGGACGACGAGCCCGCGGTGCGCGAAGTGGGGCGCACGGTGCTGGAGCGCTTGAAGTTCAAGCCGGTGCTGGCGACCGACGGCGCCGACGGCCTGGTGCAGGCGGCGGCCCACCGCGGCACGCTGCGCGCCGTGATCACCGACCTGCACATGCCGCACATGGACGGTCTGACCTTTGTGCGCGCGCTGCGCCGCATGCTCCCCGACGTGCCGGTGATCGTGGCCAGCGGCCGGGTGGACGAGGCGGTGTCCGCCGAACTGCAACGCCTGGGCGTCACGCGCCGGCTCGACAAACCCTTCACCCAGGCGCAGCTGGCGCGGCAGTTGCAGGAGCTGCTGGCCAGTCGCTAGCGCCCCGGCCGCCAGGCGGGACGCGGCGGCTCAGTACCGCAGCCGTCCTTCGGCGTCGATGATCGCCAGCTCCACGTAGTCCGAGCCGTTGTGCGAGCGCGGTGAGTACCGGGCCGTGAAGCGGCCGAACGCGATCTCGCCGGTGCTTTCGAGGGTCTGGGTGAACGAGGCCGTGCTCAGGTCCCGGCCGGTGCGCCGCAGGCCCTCGACCAGCAGCCGGGCGTGCACGAAGCCCTCGAACTGCGACGCCGACGGCGGGGCGTCCGGGCTTTTGGCTTTGAGCACCTTGAGGTATTCGGCCACCACCGGGATGGTGGTGTTGCGCAGCGAGGGCATGATCTGCGCGAGGATGATGCCGCGGGCCTTGTCCTTGAGTTCGCGGTGGATCACGTCCAGGCTGGCCACCGAATAGCCATAGAACGCCGGCCGGGCGGGCGTGTTGAGCACGGCCTTGACGTAGTTGGGAAAGGTCAGGCCGGCGGTGCCGACGACCACCGCCTGCGGGTTGGCCTGTGCGGTGGCGGCGGCCGCAGCCGCGAAGTCCGGGGCCGCCGGGTCCACCTTGATCTCGGCCACCAGCGGCAGGCTGGCCGCTGCGGAGGCTTTCTTGACCTCGCCCAGCAGGGTCTTGCCCAGGCCGTCGTCCTGGTAGAAGTACGCCACCCGGGTCACGCCGATCTGCTTGAGCTGGGAGAAGATGCGTTCGGTCTCGTTGGCGTAACCGGCGCGGACGTGGAAGAGATAAGGGTTGACCCCTTCGCGCATGGACGACGCGCCCGTGACCGGTCCGAACAGGATGGTCTTCGACTCCTTGAGGATGGGGAGCACGGCGGCGGTCTGAGCGGTGCCGGTGCTGTTGAACAGCATGAACACCTTCTGTTCCTCGATCAGCTTGCGCGTGTTCTCGACCGCGCGTTTGGGGTCGAAGCCGTCGTCCAGGCTGGTGAAGGTGATCTTGCGGCCGTGGATGCCGCCGGCGGCGTTGACCGACTCGAACATGAGCCGCGCGCCTTCTCCATATTGCAGCGTTTGCGGTCCCAGCGGACCGGAGAGCACCTGCGAGGCGCCGAGCCGGATCTCGGTGGGGGTGACGCCTTCGTCACCGGCGTGCACGGCGGCCGCCAGCACCCACGCACCCCAGCCCAGCCATTTGCGAACCATCTCAGCTCCCTGTGTGTATCCAAACGATGGGGCTGGAGTTTGGTTATGAACGGAAACCAGATCAAGCCCGCGGCGCCGGGGTTTTCCCGGAGCCGCGCCGGCGCGCCAGACAGGCGGCCTGCCGCCGCGGCTCAACGGTGGCCGAACTGCCGCTGGTTTTCCAGTTCGCGCAGCTTGAAGCGCTGGATCTTGCCGGTCGCTGTCTTGGGCAGCTCGGCCACGAACTCGATGAAGCGCGGGTACTTGTACGGCGCCAGCTTCTCTTTCACGAAGGCCTGCAGCTCGGCCTCGGTCGCCTGCGCACCGGCTTTGAGCACCACATAGGCCTTGGTCTTGGTCAGGCCGTCGTCGTCGGTCTTGCCGATCACCGCGGCTTCGAGCACCGCGGTGTGCTGCACCAGTGTGGCCTCCACTTCGAACGGGCTGACGTAGATGCCGCTGACCTTGAGCATGTCGTCGTTGCGGCCGGCGTAGGTGTAGTAGCCGTCGGGGTCGCGGGTGTACTTGTCGCCGCTTTTGGCCCAGTTGCCCTGGAAGGTGTCGCGCGATTTGGCGCGGTTGTTCCAGTACATCAGCGCCGCGCTGGGGCCCTGGATGTAGAGGTCGCCGATCAGGTTGTGGCCGGTGATCACGCTGCCGTCTTCGTCGCGCAGCTGCACCTCGTAGCCCGGCACCGGCTTGCCGGTGGTGCCGTAGCGCACATCGCCCGGCCGGTTGGACAGGAACACGTGGAGCATTTCGGTGCTGCCGATGCCGTCGATGATTTCGCAGCCGAAGTGCGCGGTCCAGCGTTCGCCGATGTCGCGCGGCAGCGCCTCGCCGGCCGACGAACACAGGCGCAACGCCACCGCGCTGCGGGCCGGCAGGTCGGGTGACGCCAGCATGCCGCCGTAGCCGGTGGGCGCGCCGTAGAAGACGGTGGGCCGGTGTTCGGTCATGCGCTTGAAAGTGGCTTGCGGCGTCGGCCGCTCGGCCATCAGCACCACGCTGGCGCCCACGCTCAGGGGGAACGATAGGCCGTTGCCCAGGCCGTAGGCAAAAAACAGCTTGGCGGCCGAGAACACCGTGTCGCTCTCGCGCAGGCCCAGCACGCCCTTGCCATACAGCTCGGCCGTCCAGTACAGGTTGGCCTGGGTGTGCACCGTGCCTTTGGGCGCGCCGGTGGAGCCGCTGGAATACAGCCAGAACGCGGGTTCGTCTCCGTGGGTGTTGGCGCCTTCACCGGGGGTGGCGGACGCGACCAGCTGCGCCCAGTCGTGCGTGCCAGCCGGCAGGTCCTGCCCGCGCGAGACGATCAGGTGTTTGACCTCGTGCGGCGTACCGTCCATGGCGGTCTGCAGCGTTGGCAGCAGCAGACCCGAGACCAGCGCCGCCTGCGCGCGGCTGTCGGCCAGCATGTAGGCGTAGTCCTTGGCGGTCAGCAGCGTGTTGACGCACACCGGCACCACGCCCGCGTGCAGCGCACCCAGAAAGCTCACCACCCAGTCGCTGCAGTCGTGCATCAGCAGCAGCACCCGGTCTTCGCGCCGCAGGCCCAGCGCGGTGAGCGCAGCCGAACAGCGCAGCACCTGGTCGGCCAGCTGGCCGTAGGTGAGCGTGCCCACGTCGTCGATCAGCGCGGTCTTGTCGGGCCGCCCGGCGTTGAGCGCGATCAGGTGACGGGCGAAGTTGAAGCGCTCGGGCGGGGCGGCGGTTTCCGGGTGGCTCATGGTGTGTCTCCTGTCTGTTTATCGCTGACGACCTGCTTGCCGGCGAGCCGTGCCTGAGGCCAGGATGCGGTGGAACCGGCTTCGCCGGGCCACTCGCATCGCCCCCTTAGGGGGTGACGCCGAAGGCGGCGAGGGGGGCGCTCAATAGGTCGAGTGCCGCGCTGCTGGCCTGCACCGCGCTGCGGCGGTGGTAGAAGCCCAGCGCGCGCAGGCCGCCCAGCTCTTCGCCGCCACCGGCGCGGCCGGGGCCGCCGTGCAGGCTCATGGGCATCACGTTGCCGTGGCCGGTCTGGCTGGCGGCCACGTCGGGGCTGATGGCGTGCACCCGGCCGTGGCTGTCGGCCAGCTCGGCGGCGGCGCGGGCGATGAATGCCGGGTCTTCGCTGTAGACCGAAGCCACCAGCGAACCCTCGCCGCGGCGGATCAGCTCGTAGGCCTGGGCCTCGCTGTCGTAGGGCATAAGGGTGGCGACCGGGCCGAACACCTCCACTTCGTGCAGCACTTTGGCGCCCACCGGGTCTGGCGTGCCCAGCAGCACCGGCGCCACGCAGGCGGCCACGGCCGGGTCGGCGTCCACCAGGGCGGTGGCGCTGCCGTCGACGTTACCGTCGTACAGCACCTCGGCTTCGGTCTTCAATTGCGCGATGCCGGCCACCACGTTGTCGAACTGTTCGCGGCTGACCAGCGCACCCATGCGCGTGGCTTCGTTGCGCGGGTTGCCCACCGTGGTCTTGGCCAGCCGGGCGCCGATGGCGGCGGCGGTGGCGGCGTACAGCGCGCGCGGCACGAACACGCGGCGAATGGCGGTGCACTTCTGGCCGCTCTTGACCGTCATCTCGCGCACCACTTCCTTGACCAGCAGGTTGAAGGCTTCGCCGCCCTCGGTGGCGGCCGGGTCGAGCAAGGCGCTGTTGAGGCTGTCCGCCTCGATGTTGCAACGCACCGAGCGTTGCGCCACCGCCGGGTGGCTGCGGATGATGCGGGCCGTTTCGGCCGAGCCGGTGAAGCTGACCACGTCAAAGGGCTGCAGCTGGTCCATCAGCCCGGCCGACGAACCGCAGATGACCGACAGGGCGCCCACGGGCAGCACGCCGGCCTGGACCACGTCTTCCACCATGCGCTGGGTCAGCCAAGCGGTGGCGGTGGCGGGTTTGACGATCACCGGCACGCCCGAGAGCAGGGCAGGAGCAGCCTTTTCCCACAGGCCCCAGCTCGGGAAATTGAAGGCGTTGATGAACAGCGCCACGCCGCGCGTGGGGTTCAGCACGTGCTGGGTCTGGAACACCGGGTCCTTGCCCATGCGGATGCGCTCGCCGTCCAGCAGGCAGGTCGCGTTGCCCAGGGCCTCGCCCTGTTTGGCGTAGTAGCCCAGGGTGAAGATGCCGCCGTCGATGTCGACCGCCGAATCGTTCTTCACGGTGCCGCAGTTGCGGGTGGCGATGTCGTAGTAAGCGTCGCGGTTCGCCTGCAGCACCTTGACCACCTCGGCCAGCAGCGCGGCGCGCTGGCCATAGCTCAGCGCGCGCAACGCGGCGCCGCCCTGCTCGCGGGCGAAGGCAAACCCCTCGGCCAGGTTCAGGCCGGTGTTGTCCGCGCGGACCAGGGCCTCGCCCGTCACCGGGTCCAGCAGGGCCGTGCCGCGGCCGGTACCGGTCTGCCAGCGGCCGGCCAGGAAGTTGGGGAGCAGGGGCGTGTCTTGAGCGGTCATGGGCGGAGAAAAGATGCAGCGGTTTGCGTAAACGCCGTGGTCGCGGCGGAGGAATGACGGTATAAATGCACTATCTTGCGTCCCGGTCAGTATGCAGTAAAGTGCATGTTTTGGGGGGCGCCAAAGCCTAGGGTTTTCCCCGGGCCGCCACCGGATCAGACGAAAGGCGCGTTTCATGGTCGCCACCGACACCCTCATTGCCCCCCTATCAGCGCCCACCGCAGCGCCCGCCGACGACGCCGAAGAGCGCCACCCGTTTCTGGTCGCGCTGGGCGAGCGGGTGCGCAACCTGCGCTCGCGCAAAGGCATGACGCGCAAGGCCGTGGCCATCGCGGCCGATGTGTCCGAACGCCACCTGGCCAACCTCGAATACGGCACCGGCAACGCCTCCATCCTGGTGCTGCTGCAGGTGGCGCAGGCGCTGCAGTGTTCGCTGGCCGAACTGCTGGGCGATGTGAGCACCTCCTCACCCGAATGGCTGCTGATCCGTGAGCTGCTGCAGGGGCGTGACGAGAGCGATTTGCGCCGCGCCCGCCTGCAGCTGGCCGAGCTGCTGGGCGCCAGCGGCGGGGTGGATGCGCAGGGCCGGCTGGCGCGGGTGGCGCTGATCGGTCTGCGCGGTGCCGGCAAGTCGACGCTGGGTCAGCGCCTGGCCGACGACCTGGGCTTCCCGTTCATCGAACTGAGCCGCCAGATCGAGCAGTTCGCCGGCTGCAGCATCAGCGAGATCCACAACCTGTACGGCGCCAACGCCTACCGCCGCTACGAGCGGCGCGCGCTCGAAGAAGCGATCCAGATCTACCCCGAGGTGGTGATCGCCACGCCCGGCGGCCTGGTGGCCGATTCGGCCAACTTCAACCTGCTGCTGCAGCACTGCACCACCGTCTGGCTGCAGGCCGACCCCAGCGACCACATGGGCCGGGTGGCGGCGCAGGGCGACATGCGCCCCATGGCCGCCAGCCGCGAGGCCATGGAAGACCTCAAACGCATCCTGGAAGGGCGGGCGGCGTTTTACTCCAAGGCCGATCTGGCCTTCAACACCAGCGCCCAGCCGCTGGAAGCCAGCTTTGTCCAGCTGCGGCGCGAGGTGCGGCAGCTGCTGAAGCTGTCCGCCTGAGCCGCCGGGTACGGGTAAACACTGAGGTGCATGCAGTAAATTGCATTTGACTGCGTTTGAGTGCATGCACTATTATTCACATCAAGCTGAATCCAGTGCATCCCACCCCGCCCACCACCGCCCCGACCCAGGAGACACCCCATGACCGCCACCGCCACCGCCCCCCGCGTCGACTACCAGACCGACCCCTCGCGTTACCAGCACGTCAAGCTCGGCTTTGACGGCGCCATCGCGACGCTGTCCCTGGCCATCAACGAAGACGCGGGCATCCGCCCCGGCTACAAGCTCAAGCTCAACAGCTACGACCTGGGCGTGGACATCGAGCTGCACGACGCGCTGCAGCGCATCCGCTTCGAGCACCCCGAGGTGCGCACCGTGGTGGTCACCAGCCTGAAGGACCGCGTGTTCTGCTCGGGCGCCAACATCTTCATGCTGGGTCTGTCGACCCATGGCTGGAAGGTCAACTTCTGCAAGTTCACCAACGAGACCCGCAACGGCATCGAAGACTCCTCCCAATACAGCGGCCTGAAGTTCGTCGCCGGCCTCAACGGCGCCTGCGCCGGTGGTGGCTACGAACTGGCCCTGGCCTGCGATGAAATCGTGCTGGTGGACGACCGCAGCAGCTCGGTCAGCCTGCCCGAGGTGCCGCTGCTGGGCGTGCTGCCCGGCACCGGCGGCCTGACCCGCGTGACCGACAAGCGCCACGTGCGCCACGACCTGGCCGACATCTTCTGCACCAGCGTCGAAGGCGTGCGCGGCCAGAAGGCCGTGGACTGGCGCCTGGTCGACGCGATCGCCAAGCCGGCCGTGTTCCAGCAGGCGGTGCGCGAGCGCGCCGAGAAGCTGGCCGCCGGCAGCACCCGCCCGGCCGGCGCCAAAGGCGTGGCCCTGACCCCGATCAACCGCAGCATCGAAGCCGACCGCCTGAGCTACACCCACGTGACGGTGGACATCGACCGCGCCAAGCGCGTCGCCACCTTCACCGTCAAGGCCCCGCAAGGCGCCCAGCCGACCGACGTGGCCGGCATCGAGGCCCTGGGAGCCAACTGGTACCCGCTGCAGATGGTGCGCGAGCTGGACGACGCCATCCTGCACATGCGCACCAACGAGCTGGAGATCGGCTCCTGGCTGCTCAAGACCGAAGGCGACAGCGCCGCGGTGCTGGCCAACGACGCGCTGATGCTGGCGAACAAGGACCACTGGTTTGTCAACGAAACCATCGGCCACCTGCGCCGCACGCTGGCCCGCCTGGACGTGTCCTCGCGCTCGCTGTTCGCGCTGATCGAGCCGGGCTCGTGCTTCGCCGGCACCCTGGCCGAGCTGGCCTTCTGCGCCGACCGCAGCTACCAGCTGGTGCTGCCCGACGAGCCGGAAAAGCAGCCCACGCTGACGCTGAGCGAAATGAACTTCGGCTTCTTCCCCATGGTCAACGGCCAGAGCCGACTGCAGCGCCGCTTCTACGAAGAAGTGCCCGCCATGGAAGCCGCGCGCGGCGCCATCGGCCAGGCGCTGGACGGCGACGCCGCCGTGAAGCTGGGCCTGGTCACCGCCGCGCCCGACGACATCGACTGGGCCGACGAGATCCGCCTGGTGCTGGAAGAGCGCGCCGCCATGTCGCCCGACGCCCTGACCGGTCTGGAAGCCAACCTGCGTTTCGCCCAGAAGGAAAACATGTTCACCCGCATCTTCGGCCGCCTGACCGCCTGGCAGAACTGGATCTTCCAGCGCCCCAACGCCGTCGGCGAAAAGGGTGCGCTCAAGGTCTACGGCAAGGGCGACAAGGCCCAGTTCGACTGGAACCGCGTCTAAACACACACCTCGTTGTGCGGTGGGTTTCCCGGTGGAGCCAGCCGCAACCGAACAACAGTCCACCGATCGAGACAACAGCAGGAGCCTCACCATGTCCGGTATCAATTACAGCGAGAAGATCCCCAACAACGTCAACCTCAGCGAAGACCGCACGCTGCAGCGCGCGCTGGAACACTGGCAGCCCAACTACCTGCAGTGGTGGCAGGACATGGGCCCGGACGGCTCGCAAAACTTCGACG
>NZ_JBPCSJ010000288.1:0-1962 GCF_051007235.1 Hydrogenophaga sp.
CCGCGGTGGAAGGGTCCTGTGCCGGCGCGGGCTTCTCGCTGGCGCTGGCCTGCGACCTGGCCGTGGCCGCGCAGAACAGCGTGTTCGTGATGGCGTACAGCAATGTCGCTCTCTCGCCCGACGGCGGTGCGACCTGGAGCCTGATGCGCGCCCTGCCCCGCGCCACCGCGCTGCAACTGCTGATGTGCGGCGACCGCATCGACGCGCAACGCCTGCAGGCACTGGGCGTCATCAACGCGGTGAGCCAACCCGGCGAAGCCTTGACCGATGCGCTGGCGCTGGCGGCACGCCTGAACGCGCGCGCCCCCAATGCGCTGGCCAGCATCAAGGAACTGGCCAACGATGCGCCCGAAGCCAGCCTGCACGCCCAGCTGGCGGCCGAGCGCGACCACTTCGTGCGCAACCTGCACCACGCCAACGGCGGCGAAGGCATCGCGGCCTTCCTCGACAAACGCACCCCGCTGTACCGCTGACGCACAGCAGCGGCCGTGCTGCGATTTTTCCAGCACCGGCGCGACGCCTGCGGGACAGTTCCCCGCACTATCCCTGATGCTGCCCCATGGTCCCAGTGGTGACAATGGGGCGGCTTTCAGTCACTCAAAAGACATGCGATGGATGAACCGATTCTGACAATGGAAGAACGCGAGGCGATCAACAGTGGTCGCTGGTTCGCAAGCCTTTCACCTTCACTGCGTCACGACATACTCCGATGCGCCTACGTCAAGCGTTTCAAGGACGGCGACCTGATCGTCGCGCGCGGCGACCCGCCGTCCGAATGGACGGCCGTGGCGCGCGGGGCGGTGCGCGTGAGTTCGACATCGCTCTCGGGCAAGCAGATCACGCTGACCTATGTGGAGCCGGGCGTCTGGTTTGGCGATGTGGCGATGTTCGACGGCGATCAGCGCACGCACGACGCCTATGCGCACGGACCGACCACCCTGCTGTGCGTGGCCCGCAACGATTTCCAGAAAATCCTGGCCACCCACGTGGAGCTGTACGAAGCGCTGATGCGCCTGCAGGCGCGGCGCATCCGCACGCTCTTCGGCTTGGTGGAGGACCTCAACACCCTGCCGCTGCGCGCCCGTCTGGCCAAACAGCTGCTGCACCTGGTGCGCAGCTACGGCGTGCCGTGCCTGTCGGACGGCAACGAGATGCGCATCGGCCTGCAACTGGCGCAGGAAGAACTGGCACAGCTGCTGGGCGCCTCGCGCCAGCGCGTGAACCAGGAACTCAAATCCATGGAGCGCGAGAACGCGATCCGCATCGAGCAAGGCGGGCTGGTGGTGCGCAACCGCGACATGCTGATGCGCATCGCCGAAGCCGAAACCTGACGGCGCCCCGCCGCACCCCAACCCTCGTGACCGCATGACAGATCAACAGAACTTCACCGGCACGAGACCGGTGGCGGCGCAACACGCCGTCGACATCCCCGCCCTCCAGCGCTGGCTGGAACAGCACATGGACGGTTTCGCCGGCCCGCTGTCGGTGGAAATGTTCAAGGGCGGCCAGTCCAACCCGACGTACAAGCTCATCACCCCGGCACGCAGCTATGTGATGCGCGCCAAACCCGGCCCGGTGGCCAAGCTGCTGCCCTCTGCCCACGCCATCGAACGCGAATTCCGCGTCATGGGTGCGCTGCACGGCACCGGCGTGCCGGTGGCGCAGATGCACGTGCTGTGTGAGGACGAGTCCGTCATCGGCCGTGCCTTCTACGTCATGGAATGCGTGGAAGGTCGCGTGATGTGGGACCAATCGTTGCCCGATCTCAGCCGTGAGCAGCGTGGGGCGGTCTACGACGAGATGAACCGCGTCATGGCCGCACTGCACACGGTGCGCCCCAACGATATCGGCCTGGCCGACTACGGCAAGCCGGGCAACTACTTCGAGCGCCAGATCGGCCGCTGGAGCAAGCAGTACGTCGCGTCCATCACGCAGCCGATTCCCGAGATGGACCGGTTGATG
>NZ_JBPCSJ010000289.1:0-2412 GCF_051007235.1 Hydrogenophaga sp.
GGCGGTCGAAACGTCCGGGACGCAGCAGCGCCGCGTCCAGGATATCGGGGCGGTTGGTGGCGGCCACCACGATCACACCGAGGTTGGTCTCGAAACCGTCCATCTCGACCAGCATCTGGTTGAGGGTCTGTTCGCGTTCGTCGTTGCCACCGCCCAGACCGGCGCCACGCTGGCGGCCGACCGCGTCGATTTCGTCGATGAAGATGATGCAGGGCGCGTTCTTCTTGGCGTTCTCGAACATGTCGCGCACACGGGCCGCGCCCACACCGACGAACATTTCCACGAAGTCAGAACCCGAGATGCTGAAGAACGGCACCTTGGCTTCACCGGCGATGCCCTTGGCCAGCAGCGTCTTGCCGGTGCCCGGAGGGCCGACCAGCAGCAGGCCACGCGGAATGCGGCCGCCCAGCTTCTGGAATTTCTGAGGGTCCTTCAGGAAATCCACCACCTCCTTGACCTCTTCCTTGGCCTCGTCGCAGCCGGCCACATCGGCAAAGGTCACGGTGTTGTTGTTCTCATCCAGCATGCGGGCTTTGCTTTTGCCAAAGCTGAAAGCGCCGCCTTTGCCGCCACCCTGCATCTGGCGCATGAAATAGATCCACACGCCGATGAGCAGGAGCATCGGGCCCCAGCTGACCAGCAGCGTCATGAGCAGCGAGCCCTCTTCGCGCGGGCGCACATCAAACTTGACGTTGTTGTTGATCAGGTCGCCCACGAGACCACGGTCCAGGTAGGTGGCGGTGGTGCGAATGCGGCGGTCGTCCTGCGTGACCGCGACGATTTCAGTCCCGCCCTGACCCTCCTGGATGGTGGCGCTCTTGATTTGCTGGGCCTTCACCTGGTCCAGAAATTCGGAGTAGCCGACGTAGCCAGCACCGGCGGTCGCGCGACCGTCGAACTGTTTGAAGACGGTGAAAAGCACCATGGCGATGACCATCCACACGGCGATTTTCGAGAACCACTGGTTGTTCAAGTGCGGCTCCTGGCTGCAGAGTTGTCGGAGAAAGGCATGTCGGGCCCATTTTAGGACTTTCAAGAAGCCCGGTCTTGACGAATGACATGACGCTTGCTATCGCGTCCATCTATTTTTCGGCATCGGGCCTCTCGGCCCCAGGCCTGCCCGCCAGAAGGCGAGGCCTCTGGCGCTCATTTCAGACCCATGCCGACCAGAAAGGTTTCCGACGACTGGTCGCGCGAAGCCTTGGGCTTGAAGGTCTTGACCACTTTGAATGTCTGGCGGAACAGCGCCACCAGCGCGTCGTACGCGCCACCGTGGAACACCTTGGCCACCAGTGCTCCGTCGCTCTTGAGGTGCCGGACGGAAAAGTCGACCGCCAGTTCCACCAGCAGCTCGATACGGGCCGAGTCGGTGGCACCGATGCCCGACAGGTTGGGCGCCATGTCCGAGACCACCACATCCACCTTGTCCACACCATGCCCCACCAGCACCTGTTCCAGCTCGGCCAGCACCGCCTCTTCCCGGAAGTCGCCCTGGATGAACTGCACGCCTTCGATCGGATCCATGGGCAACAGGTCCAGCGCCAGGATGCGGCCTTTGAGTTCGCCCACCGCGGCCCCGTCCGGGCTCAGGCGCCGGCGCAGGTACTGGCTCCAGGCGCCGGGCGTGGAGCCCAGGTCCACGACGACATCCCCCGGGCGGATCAGCCCGAGCGTCTCGTCGATTTCCTTGAGTTTGTAGGCGGCACGCGCGCGAAAGCCGTCCTTTTGTGCCAGGCGCACATAGGGATCGTTGACGTGCTGGTTGAGCCAGGCCTTGTTGACCTTCTTGCTCTGGGTCTTGACTTTGATGCCCATGGGGGACGCGCAAGCGCTGTGTAAACGATAATTGTCCCATGCCCCAGATCACACTCACTCCCGCCCAGCGCAAAGTCCACCGCGCCGATGCCCACCACCTCGACCCTGTCGTCCTCATCGGGGGAGACGGCCTGACCGTCGCCGTCAAGAAAGAAGTGGACGCCGCCCTCAAGGCCCACGGCCTGATCAAGGTTCGCGTGTTCAGCGACGACCGCGCAGCGCGCGAAGCCATGCTGCAGACCCTGTCCGACGAACTGGACGCTGCGCCGATCCAGCACATTGGCAAGCTGCTGGTGCTGTGGCGTCCCCTGCCCGAGAAAGCCAAGGTGGTCGACGAAGACCGCATGCCCGGCCCCAAGGACGTCAAAGTGCTGAAGTTCAGCAAGCGCGGCGGACAACGACCCGAAGTCAAGGTCGTGCGGGTGCTGGGCAACCAGCGCCTGACGTCTGGCGGCCAGGTCAAGCGCGCCAAGGTGCTGCAAAAGAGCGTGAAAAAAAGCGCTCAGTGACCCGAACCGGTCGGTGCGCGCCCAGCCCCGGGGCGGCCCGGCTTGAACTTCCCTTACCGCGCACCATCTGAGACCGCATGAACGCTGC
>NZ_JBPCSJ010000290.1:0-2291 GCF_051007235.1 Hydrogenophaga sp.
GCGGGGGAGCGAGCGCGCCGCCGTCTTGAGCTTCTGCAGCAGCTCGCGCCGCGATTCTTCGAGGAACTGCTTGAGCCCCAGGCGCGGCTTGGCCACCACCGCCACCGCACCGGCGGCCAGCGCGTCCAGCGCCATACGGCTGCCGTCGGTGGTCAGGGTCGAACAGATCACCGTGGGGATCGGCGACTCCTCCATGATCTGGCGCAGGAAGGTCAGGCCGTCCATGCCGGGCATCTCGATGTCCAGCAGCAGCACGTCGGGCCGGTTCTTGCGGATCGCCGGGCCGGCGATGAGCGGGTTGGGCGCGCTGCCCAGCAGTTCGATCGCGGGGTCGTCCTTGATCAGGTGCATCAGCGTCTGCCGCACCACCGCCGAGTCGTCCACCACATACACCTTGACTGACATCACGTTTCCTCAGACCAGCACACTGGTCACTTGCGGCTCTTCGGGCCCGACGGTCCACACCAGGCGCCGGTAGACCTCGCCCCCGAGGTCCTGCAGCAGCACCTGCACCCCGCGCTCGGCCAGGGCGTCCAGCACCCAGCCCGCGTTGCTGTCACCCACACTGCGCCGGGGATAGAGCTGCGGAAACATGTTGCCCCCGCCGTACACATAGGCCAGGCACATCTTCGGCGTGATGCCCCGCGCCAGCAGAATCGCGTCCATCGCGGACAGTGCGAGCGGCCCGTAGGCACAGCTGTCCTGGTGCGCATGGACCGGCGTGCCCGCGTGCACGATGTGGCACATGGCGCCAAACGTGCGCCGCGCGTCGGTCAGGATCACGGCCACGCAGGAACCCAGCAGGGTCGTCAACTGCTCGCCACGCTCGGCAAACGCCACCTGTCCGGGGTGCAGCGTGTGCACGCGCAGGTGCGGCGCGGGCGCCCGCACGGCGGCACGTGCCGCCACTGCGAGCGCCAGGCTTTTGCTCACGCCGACACCTTGCGGAAGGCGCCAGGGGCCAGCGTCTGCAGTGGCGTCTTGCAGGGCACACGGCCCTCGGCGGTGCCAATGAAGAACAGGCCGCCCGGTCGCAGATGTGCCAGCACACGGTCCACCACCGCGCTCTTGGTGGGCGGGTCGAAATAGATCAGCACGTTGCGCAGGAAGACCACATCGAACGGCCCCAGGCCTTCGATCGGCCGGCACAGGTTGACCTGGCCGAAGCGCACGTGCTCGCGCAGTTTGTCCTTGATCTGCACCAGGCCTTCCGAATCGCCCTCGCCACGCAGGCAATGGCGTTTGAGGCGCTCGGGACTCACGTGGCGCAGCCGCTCTTCGGGATAGATGCCCTGGGCGGCGCTGCGCAACACACGGTCGCTGATGTCGGTGCCCAGGATGCTCCAGCCCGCACCGATCTGGCTCCTGATCTGCAGGTCGGCCAGCAGCATGGCCGTGCTGTAGGCCTCGTCGCCGAACGACGAGGCGGCGCTCCACACCGACACGGCCGGCGGGCGGGTTTCCACCAGCTCGCGCTCCAGCAACTCGAAGTGCGCTGGCTCGCGAAAAAAATAGGTCTCGTTGGTCGTCAGCAGGTCGATGGCCACCTGCAGCTCGCCCTGGTCGTCGTGGCTGTCAATCAGCGCGGCGTACTCCCGGTAACCGCTCAGCCCCAGCCGCTGGATGCGCGGGGCCAGCCGCGAGGACACCAGCGGTCGTTTCGACTCGGAAAACGACAGGCCGCACAGTTCGTGCATCAGCTCCGTGATCTGCCGGTAGCTCTGGTCGCACAGCGGGGTCATACGGGTTCCGATTCCTGGGCGGCCTCGCACAGCTGCGCCATCTCGTTGATGTCGAAGGCCTTGTCGGGGTCGAGGATGATGACAAAGCGCTCAGCCATCTTGCCCATGCCCTGGATGAAGTCGCGCCGAACGGAGGAACCGAAACTCGGCGGGGGCTCGATCTGGTCGGCCGGTATCTCGATCACTTCGCTGACCGCATCCACCAGCAACCCGAGTTCGACCCGCTCACCGTCGCGCACCGCGTCAAAGATGACGATGCAGGTCTTCTTGCCAATCTGGGTGACGGCGTGACCGAAGCGCACGTGCAGGTCGATCACCGGCACCACGGCACCGCGCAGGTTGATCACGCCGCGCACGAAGTCAGGCATCAGCGGCACCGTGGTCATGGGGCCGAACTGGATGATTTCGCGCACGGTGCGGATGTCCATGGCGAACACCTCCTTGCCGAGCAGGAAGGTGAGGAACTGGTCGGCGCCTTCGGCGTCGGTCTGGGCACATTTCTGGGTGGCCCAGGAGGGTCTCCGGTGAAAAGGGGCGGTAGTTGCCGGT
>NZ_JBPCSJ010000291.1:0-4722 GCF_051007235.1 Hydrogenophaga sp.
GACGGCTACGTCTGGTGGTACGTCGACGCCCTGAGCGCCGACGGCAGCCAGGGGCTGACCATCATCGCCTTCATCGGCAGCGTGTTCTCGCCCTACTACGCCTGGGCGCGGCGCGGCGCCAGCGCCGACCCCGAGAACCACTGCGCGCTCAACGTGGCGATCTACAGCCCGGGTGCCCAGCGCTGGAGCATGACCGAACGCGGCGCGCGCCACTGCGCACGCGAGGCCGACTGCTTCACCATCGGCCCCAGCCAGCTGCAATGGGACGGCCAGCACCTGATCATCCACATCGACGAGGTCGGCGTGCCGCTGCCGCGCCGCATCCGCGGCACGGTGCGCGTGGTCCCCGACCAGCTGTTCCACTTCAGCACCGCGCTGGACACCCACGACCGCCACCACTGGGGGCCGATCGCCCCCAGCGCCCAGGTCGAGGTGGCGCTGGAGCACCCGTCCCTGCGCTGGCGCGGCCACGGTTACCTGGACAGCAACCAGGGCAGTGAGCCGGTGGACCGCGCCTTCACCGAGTGGGACTGGTCGCGCTGCGAACTGGCCGACGGCAGCACCGCGGTGCTCTACGACATCGAGCCCGGCCAGCCTGGCGGCCGGGTGCTCGCGCTGCGCTTCCACCCCGACGGCCGCGTGACCGAGTTCGACGCGCCACCACTGCACCACCTGCCCAGGACCGCCTGGCGCCTGCCCCGGCGTATGCGCAGCGACGGCCCGGTCGGCGTGCAACAGCAGCTGGAAGACACGCCCTTCTACCAGCGGGCCGTGCTGCGCAGCCAGCTGCTGGGCGAAGCTGTCACGAGCTTCCACGAAACCCTGAACGTGCCGCGCCTGGTGTCGCCCACGGTGCAGGCCATGCTGCCCTGGCGCATGCCGCGGCGGGGCTAGGTGAATGCGTCATGTGGTCTGATCGAGGGGTCTGAGCAAACCCTCCCGCCTTTCGCACCCCGCGCCACGCGCCCCCACCGAGAGCCCCCATGCCCACCCCCCTCCCCGCGGCCCTCAACGGCGAGCGCACCGTGTTCCAGAGCGCTGGACACGACCTGAACCTGTACATGGCGGGCCAAGGCCCCGCGCTGCTGCTGGTCCACAGCGTCAACGCGGCCGCATCGGCGGCCGAGGTGCGGCCCTTGCACGAGCACTTCCAGCGCACACGCACCGTGTTCTCCATCGACCTGCCGGGCTACGGCTTCTCGGACCGCAGCGACCGGGACTACACGCCGCGCGTGATGACCGATGCGCTGCACGCCGCGGTGGCCCTGATCCGCGAGCGCATGGGACCTGCGCCCATCGATGCGCTGGCCGTGTCCCTGTCCTGCGAGTTCCTGGCGCGCGCCGCCACCGAAGCGCCGACGCACTTTCGCAGCCTGGCCCTGGTCAGTCCCACCGGGCTGGGCCGCAAAGACCAGCGCCGCGGCCCGCCCGGCAGCACCCTGGCCATGCCGTGGCTGCTGGCCGTGCTGCGGGGTCCGGGCTGGGGGGGCGCGCTGTTCCGGGCCCTGACCCGGCCGGGCGTGGTCCGCTTCTTTTTGAACAAGACCTGGGGCTCACGGAACATCGACGAACGCATGTGGGCATACGCCGTGGTCAGCGCGCAGCAGCCCGGTGCGGAGCACGCGCCCTTGCGCTTCATCGGCGGGGGGCTCTTCAGCCGCGACATCCAGACCGTGTACGAGCGCCTGACGCCACCGGTGTGGGTGGCACACGGCGTGCGCGGCGACTTCACCGACTACGGCCAGAAGGCGCTGCTGACCGAGCGGCCCAACGGGCAGTGCAGCGTGTTTCAAACCGGCGCCATGCCGTACTTTGAACAGCCCCAGGCCTTCTGCGACCAATACCAGGCGTTTCTCGACGGGGTGTGACGCCGCTGGCCCCGCCCCACCTTTGTTCGGTTCAGGGCGGGTCGGAATCCGCAGCACCGGTCGCATCCCGCGCAGCCTGGCGGGCCTTGTCCTCGCGGGTGCGGGCCTGGGCTTTTTTCACGTCGTGCAGCTGCCAGACGCCCCAGAGCAGCACCACGATGAAGACGCCAAGTTCGATCCAGATCCCCATGCCGGTGGTCCTTGTGTGGTGGATCGGTGCTTCAGTGCGCCACCCGCGCCCGGGCCACCTCGTCCAGGCGCTGCTGCTCCAGCCGTTCCATCAGCTCCAGCATCCACCCCACCCGGCCGATGTCGCTGCGCCGCTGGGCGCCGGCGGGCCGCTCCAGGCCATCGGGGCAGCCGCAATGCTCCACCAGGTAGGCAATGGCCGCCAGCGGCGGCGCGGGCACGTCGGGCCGGCCGATCCAGCCCGACTGCACGCCTGCGCAGGCCAGCAACACCAGCTTGCGCGAGGTGGGCACCACGGCGCGCTGGTTGACCGGGTTCAGACCGTCGCGGCGCAGCTGTTGTCCGATTTCGGCGTAGATGTAGCGCGCGGCCAGGATGGCCGAGCGGCAGTCGCGCGGCAACATCGCCACACCGGCGGTGGACTGACCGTACAGCCGGTCGGCCTCTTTCAGCAGGCGCTCGATCACGCCTTGCAAGGCGGGTGTGCACACCGGGTTCTGAAGCCAGTCGTCGGCGCCAATACCGGCCTCGGCCAACCACCGGCGCGGCAGGTAGAGCCGCCCATTGCGCGCGTCCTCGCCCACGTCGCGCGCGATGTTGGTGAGCTGCATGGCCACGCCGAGTTCGCAGGCGCGGGCCAGGGCTTGTGGCGATCTCACGCCCATGATCCAGCACATCATGGCGCCCACGCTGCCGGCCACGCGCGCGCCGTAGTCGTGCACGTCTTCCAGCGTCTCGTAGCGGCGGCCTTCGGCGTCCCAGGCGAAGCCGTCGAGCAGCGCGTCGAGCAGCGCACGCGGCAGTTGGTGCCGCTGCACGACGATGGCGAGCGCCCGGTCTTCCACGTGGTCCTGCGGGTCGCCCGCATAGAGGGCATCCAGCCGCTGCGACAGCAGGGTCATGGCCTCGTTCAGGCTGTGCTCGCCTCCATCGACCATGTCGTCCGCCACCCGGCAGAACGCGTAGAGCGCGATCGACGAGGCCCGCACGCGCTGGGGCAGCAGGCGGCTGGCGGCAAAGAAGGTGCGCGAGCCCGTGCGCATCAGGGCGACGCAGGCCTCCAGATCGGCCTCGCTGCCGATGCCGTGGGTGGTCGGGCCAGAGGGTGCGCCGTGGGCCGAATGGGCCAAGGCTTCAGCGTTGAGAACCGGCATGGGCAATCCGTGCAAGGTAGGTGGCGGCGTCGGGCACCACCGAATCGAGCGCCTTGGCCGACATCAGCACACCCGGCACACCCGCGCCTGGGTGGGTGCTGGCGCCGACCATGTACAGGCCGTCCACGTCTTCGCTGCGGTTGTGCGGGCGGAACCAGGCGCTCTGCATCAGCAGCGGCTCCAGCCCGAAGGCGGCGCCCTTGAAGCTGAGCAGGCGGTCGTGGAAGTCCTGCGGCGTGGTGATGAGCGAGGCGCTGATGTGCTGCTCGAACCCCGGCAGCACGGTGCGATTCAGCACCTCGGCGATGGCGCGGCGCATGGGCTCGGCCTGCGTGGCCCAGTCGGTGCCACTGTCCAGATGAGTCACCGGGGCCAGCGCGTAAAAAGTGTCGTGCCCGGCGGGCGCCATCGACGCGTCGCTCGCGGTCGGCCGGTGCAGGTAGAGGCTGAAATCGTCGGCCAGCTTGTGGCGGCGGAAGATGTCGGTCAGCAGTTCTTTGTAGCGCGGGCCCAGCAGCATCATGTGTTTCGGCACGTCGGCGTACTGCCGGTTGGTGCCGAAATACCAGACGAACAGGCTCATCGAGTAGCGGCCCTTGTCGATGCGGTGGTTGGTCCAGTGGCGGCGGTGCTGTGGTTCGACCAGGTGCCGGTAGGTCCAGGCGGTGTCGGCGTTGGAGATCACGATGTCGGCCGCGATGCGTTCGCCACTGGCCAGCGTGACGCCGGTGGCGCGGCCGCGGTCCACTTCGATGCGCCTGACCTCGGCGTTGCAGCGCAGCGTGCCGCCCTGCCCTTGCAGCAGCTTGACCAGGCCCTGCACCAGCTTGCCCGTGCCACCCACCGCCCAGTGCACGCCCCACTGCCGCTCCAGCGCGTTGATCAGGCTGTAGATGCAGGTGACGGCAAACGGGTTGCCGCCGATCAGCAGGCTCTGCAGGCTCATCGCCATGCGCAGCTTGGGGTGCTTGAGGTGGCTGGCCACCATGGCGTGCAGGCTGCGCCAGCCGCGCATGCGGAAGATGGCCGGGCTGGCCTTGAGCAGGTCGCCCACGGTGTCGAAGGCCTTGGCGCCCAGCGCCTCGAAGCCCAGGCGGTAACAATGATCGGCCTCGGCCATGAAGCGCTCGTAACCGGCCGCGTCCGACGGGCTGATGCGGCGCACCTCGGCGCGCATCTTGTCGGGGTCGCCGCTGTAGTGGAAGACGTCGCCGTCGTCAAAACGGATTTGATAAAACGGGTCGAGCGAGCGCAGCTCCACGTCGTCACTGAGTTTTTTGCCGGCCAGCGCCCACAACTCGTCGAACAGGAACGGCACGGTGATGATGGTCGGCCCGGCGTCGAACACGTGGCCGTTCTGCTCGTGCACATAGGCGCGGCCACCGGGCGCGTCCAGCTTCTCCAGCACCGTCACGCGCCAGCCCTTGGCCGACAGGCGCACGGCCGAGGCCAGGCCACCAAAGCCGCTGCCGATGACGATGGCGTGGGGTGCGTCGGCCGTCGGGCGCGCG
>NZ_JBPCSJ010000292.1:0-5474 GCF_051007235.1 Hydrogenophaga sp.
ACCTCGCCCTTGGTGGCCTTGGCCTCGGCCGGCTGGGCGTTGAGCATGGACAGCGCCGAGGTCAGCAGCAGCATGCCGCCGCCCACCTGGAAGCTCGCCAGCGAGATGCTAAAGAACTCCAGGATCTGCAGACCGATGACCGCGCAGGTGGCGATGACCGCGAACGCGCTGAACGACGAGATCAGGATGGTGCGCTTGCGCTGCGCCGAACTGAAGCCCTGCGTGTAGTGGATGAAAAACGGGACGATGGCCAGCGGGTTGACAATGGCCAGCAGGGTGATGAGGGGTTTGAAATCCATGCCGCTATTGTGCGGGCGGGTCGGCGGGTCGGGGCTCTTTCAGCCGGAACATTCCGTAGCCCTCCATGTGCAGCACCTTGTCGCCATGCTGGTTGAACATCTCCCACACGGTGCGCACCAGGCCCACGTCGGGGCGTTTGCTCATGGGGCGCTTTTCGGTGATGGTGTGCTGCAGGCGCAGCACGTCGCCGGGGTACACGGGCTTGGTCCACTTCAGGCTTTCCAGGCCGGGCGATCCGAGGCTGGAGGTCTCGTGCAGGAAGTTCGTCACCATCAGCCGCATGGCCATGGCGCAGGTGTGCCAGCCACTGGCGCTCAGGGCGCCGAACACCGAGGCTTTGCCGCCCTCGTCGCTCAGGTGAAAGGGCTGCGGGTCGAACTGGCTGGCGAAGGCGATGATCTCTTCGCGCGTTGGCGAGAGGCTGCCCAGGTCGCGCACCTGGCCGATCTCCAGGTCTTCCCACCAGATTTTGATATGGGGGCTGTTCTCGGGTGTTGTTGCGGTCATGGAGTTCCTTGTTCAACGCCCGCCAGACACATCCAGCAGGCTCATGGTCGTGTAACTCGCAGCGTCCGACAGCAGCCAGACGATGGCCTGTGCCACCTCGTCGGCCGTGCCGCCGCGCTGCATGGGCACCAGGTGCTGGAGGTCCTTCACGCGGTTGGGCAGCCCACCCGAGGCGTGGATCTCGGTCTCGATCAGGCCCGGTCGCACCGCGTTGACCCGCACACCCTCGGCCGCCACTTCCTTGGCCAGGCCGATGGTGAAGCTGTCGATCGCGCCCTTGGCCGCCGCGTAGTCCACGTACTGCCCGGGCGAGCCCAGGCGCGACGCTGCGCTGGAGACGTTGACGATGGACCCACCCGCGCCGCCGTGCCGCGTGCTCATGCGGCGCACCGCTTCGCGCGCGCAGAGCATGCTGCCGATCACGTTGATGTCGAACATGCGCTTCCAGCGCGCCACGCCCATCTCGTCCACCCGCGCCGTCACGTCGACCACGCCCGCGTTGTTCACCAGGCCGGTCAGGCGGCCGAGCTTGGCGTCCACCTTCTGAAACATGCGCAGCACCTGCGCCTCGTCGCCCACATCGGCCTGCACGGTGATGGCGCTGCCGCCGCTGGCGCGGATGCGGCGCACCACCTCGTCGGCGGCCAGCGAGTTGTGGGCGTAGTTCACCGCCACGGCCCAGCCCTGCTGCGCCGCCAGCCAGGCGGTGGCGGCGCCGATGCCGCGGCTGCCGCCGGTGACCAGCAAAACCTTGTCCATGTCCTTGTCTCCTCCAAACCGGGTCAAACAGCGGTACAACCGCGTCTGCCGCACCATAACGCAGCGGCCGGCGCCGCGCCCGTCGCGGACCGGACCCCCCACATTCAACGCACGGAGACTTCATGGGAATTTTTGTCCAGCTCACCGCCGCCGACGGCTTCACCTTCCCCGCCTACGTGGCCCAGCCCGCCGTCCAGTCCAAAGGCGGCTTGGTCGTGCTGCAGGAGATTTTTGGCGTCAACAGCCACATCCAGGCCGTGGCCGACGGCTACGCCGCCGAGGGTTACTTCGTCGTCGCGCCGTCCACCTTCCACCGTGTCAAGGCCGGCGTCGAGCTGGGCTACACCGAAGCCGACATGGGAGCCGGTTTTGAGCTCAAGACCGCGGTGGAAGCGCTGCCGGACCCCGGCGTGCTGGCCGACATCCAGGCCGCCATTCACCACGCCGCCCAGGGCGGCAAGGTGGGCATCGTGGGCTACTGCTGGGGCGGCCTGCTCACCTGGCGCAGTGCCTGCGAACTCGTGGGCCTCACCGCCGCGGTGCCCTACTACGGTGGCGGCATGACCACCCCGGCCGAAGTCGCACGCCGCCCCCAGGTGCCCGTGCTGGCCCACTTCGCCGAAGAAGACAAATGGATCCCGCTGGACAGCGTGCAGGCCTTCCGCCAGGCCCACCCTGGCGTGACGGTGCACACCTACCCGGCGCACCACGGCTTCAACTGTGACCAGCGCGGCAGCTGGAACGCCGCGGCCGCCCAGCTGGCGCGCGAACGCACCCTGGCCTTCCTGGCGCAGCACCTGGGCTGACGGCCATGGCCCCCGCCGCGCGGCTGCTGGGTCTGCTGGCGGTCGCCTGTACCGCTGCGGCGCAGGCGCAAACCCCGTACGCCGGTCCGTTGTTCGACGCCCACCTGCACTACAACGACGAAGCCTGCGTGCACGCCTCGCCCGATCCCGCCTGCCCGCACCCGCTGGAGGACGTGCTCGCGCGCATGCAGCGCAACGGTGTGCGCGCCATCGTGGCCAATTCACGACCCAACGACGGCACCCGTGCGCTGGCGCACGCGCGCGCGCAAACCCATGCCGCTGGCGTCACGGTCGTGCCCTTCGTGCGCCTCTACCGCGACCGGGCGGACTACAACAACTGGTTCCGCGACCCCAGCATCGCCGAGCTGGTGCAGACCGAGCTGGCGCGCGGCACCCCCAGCGGCCCCTACCGCGGACTGGGCGAGTTCCACCTCTACGACAGCGCCAACGCCAACGGCCCGGTGGCGCGGCAGCTCATGGCACTGGCCGCCGACAAGGGCCTGGCCATCCTCGCGCACGTGGACGACGTGGCCATCGACCTGCTGATGGCGCACACCGCTTCCAGCGGGCCGAGCGATCTGCCGCGGGGCCGCCACAAGGCTGAGCGTGGGGGCAGCGGCTTTAACCTGATCTGGGCGCACACCGGCATTGGCGGAACGCCGGTGCAGAGGGTGGATGAGCTTCTGTCGCGCTACCCACAGCTGATGGGCGAACTGTCCTACCGCCCTGGCCTGACCTGCGACGGCGGTCAGCTCTGCCCCGAATGGCGTGCCCTGCTGCTCAAGTACCCCGACCGCTTCCTGATCGGCTCCGACACCTGGGTCAACCAGCGCTGGCTGTACTACGACGAGCTGATGCAGGGCTACCGCGCCTGGCTGGGTGGCCTGCCGGCCGATGTGGCGCGGCGCATCGCGTGGAACAATGGCGCCCGTCTTTTTGGTCTGACCCCCGCGAACCGATGATCCAGCTGCACCACTACCCCAGCACCGCCAGCATGGCGCCCCACATCCTGCTGCAAGAGCTGGGCGAACCCTTCGAGCTGGTGCTGGTCGACCGCATGCGCGACCAGCAGAAGTCGCCCGATTTTTTGCGCCTGAACCCCAACGGCCTGATCCCGGTGCTGGTGGACGGCGACCTCGTGCTCTACGAAACCGCCGCCATCTGCCTGCACCTGTGCGACACGCGCCCGCAGGCCGGGCTTGCGCCCGCGCTGGGCACGCACGAGCGCGCCCATTTCTACAAGTGGATGGCGTGGCTGACCAACACCCTGCAAGCCACGCTGATCGTCTACTTCTACCCCTGGCGCTGGGTGGACCTGGACAACGCGGCGGGGGCCGAGCAGGTGCGTCGCCAGGCGCAGCGCAAGGTGCACGAGCTGATCGACCAGCTGGACGCCGAGCTGGCGCGCCACGGCGGCCCCTGGTTGATGGGCGCCACGTACAGCGCGCTCGATCCCTTCGTGTTCACGCTCTGCCGCTGGACGCGCAACTTCGACGAGCACCAGGCCCGCTCGCTGCCCCACCTGGGGCCGTACCTGCAGCGCATGCTGGACCGCCCCGCGGTGCAGCGCGCGCTGGCCAGCGAGGCGCTGGAGCCGCCCTTCATCTGAGGTTCAGCGTGCGCTGCGGGCCAGGTAGCGCTTGCGCCAGAACAGCACGCCCAGCAGCGCAGCGATCGCCACCATCGAGCCCATCGCCCACCAGAAGCCACCCTGCTCGTGCAGCAGCGGGATGAACTCGAAGTTCATGCCGAAGATGCCCGCGATCAGGTTCAGCGGCAGGAAGATGGCCGTGAGCGCCGTGAGCGTGCGCATGATGTCGTTGGTGCGGTTGCTCTGCGCCGAAAAGTGCATCTGCACCGCTGTCTCGGCGTTCTGCTCCAGCCGCCGCACGTGGTGGATCACGCGTTCGATGTGTTCCAGCACGTCGCGGCTGCGCACCTTCAGCAGTTCCAGCCCCTTGTGGCCGCCGAAGTGGTCGCTCGCGCCCTCGACCACCTCCCAGCCAGCCAGTGCCTCGATCCAGTCCTGGATGGCGGCGCGCTGGTCTTCGCAGATCTGGTCCAGCTGGTGCAGCGAGATGCGCGCGTCCAGCAGCGAACTCCAGTTGTTGAAACGGGTGGACGGGTGCAGCAGTTCGGCCTGCCAGTGGTCCAGCTGGCGCGTGAGTTCGCGCCGCAGCTCCAGGTAGCCGTCCACCATCTGGTTGACGATGCGCAGCATCAGGTCGGCCGGTCCGCTGGGCAGGTTCACGCCGGCGGCCCGTGCGGCGCTGGTGCCCGCCGCCAGCAGGCGCGTGGCGTAGTGGTCCAGCACCGTGCAGCCGGCCGGGTGCACCGTCAGCAGCACGCGGTCGAACACCGCAAAGCCCACCGGGCTGGTGTCGATGCGGCGCAGCACCGGGGGCCCACCGCGCCGTGTGGCCTGGGTCAGCACCTGGCCGGGATGGGCCAGGTCGGTTTCGCTGTGGCCGGCGGCCAGGCGCCGGAACACCAGCAGGTCGTACTGCGAGGTGTAGTCGAAGTGCGAGGGCAACTGGTTGTTGAGCAGGTCCGAGATGTGCAGGTCCACCAGCGACGTGCGGTGCATCCGCTGCAGGGTGCTCTGGATGTGCGCCTGTTCCAGCTCGAACTCGCGCCGCCCACAGGCGATCCACACAAAACCCTCTGCAGGCGCCTGCGACGGCAGCGTGTCGGTCTCGATCACCGAGCCGGGCAGGACGAGGAAGACGCGCATCGGTCCGGGCCCGTTCAGGCGCGCAGCAGGCGGGCGGCGTCGCGGGCGAAGTAGGTCAGGATGCCGTCACAACCTGCGCGTTTGAAGGCCATCAGGCTTTCCATCATCACCGCGTCGTGGTCCAGCCAGCCGTTGATCGCGGCGGCCTTGAGCATGGCGTATTCGCCGCTGACCTGGTAGGCGAAGGTGGGCATGTGGAACTCGTCTTTGACGCGGCGCACGATGTCCAGGTAGGGCATGCCGGGCTTGACCATCACCATGTCTGCGCCTTCGGCGATGTCCAGCGCCACCTCGCGCAGGGCCTCGTCGCTGTTGCCCGGGTCCATCTGGTAGACCTTCTTGTCGGCCTTGCCCAGGTTGGCGGCCGA
>NZ_JBPCSJ010000293.1:0-5501 GCF_051007235.1 Hydrogenophaga sp.
GTCACATCAAGGGCATCAGACATCGGCGTCGATGGTGCGCTCCGACCACTCACGCACGCGCGGCTGGCAGGGTGGGCTATCGGCGCTGTCGCAGAACGCAGCCGAGTACTGGGCCCATGCTGCGTGCGCAGCATGCGACGGTGTCTCGACGAGACATGCAGAGGGGTCAACCATGGGGGCATTGTAAAAACCGGCACACGGATCAGCGCCGACCAGGTGCATCGCTGCGCCGGAACAGGATGCGACACGCAAGGGAGCGCATGAGGGCAGACGGCCGGCCGATAATCCAGGCTTTCAAGCGTGCCACCCATGGAAACCCGCTATTGCCCGGTCTACCCCCGTCCCGTCCAGAACCGCTGGGTGGCGATGTGGCGTGCGCTCACGGGCCGCGCGTCTTTGCTCAGCCAGATCAGCGAGACGGCCTACCGCATGAAAATGGGACGCCTGCGTGCCCCCGGGCTGCTGACCTTCATCGTGAACGAGCCCGCATCGGTGCGGCAGGTGATGGTGGAGCAGAACGACCGGTTCCCCAAACACCGTGTGATGCACGATCTGCTCAAGCCCTTGCTGGGCCGCAGCATCTTCACGGCCAATGGGCCGGCATGGGAGCGCCAGCGCAAGCTCATGGAGCCGGCCTTCGAGACCACGCGGATGGAGCACGCTTTCCCGCGCATGCGGGCCAGCACAGACGCGCTGATGGAGCGCCTGGCCCGGCTGCCGGCCGACCAGCCCTGCGACATCGAGCGTGAAATGACCCATTTCACCGCCGACACCATCTTCCGCACCATCTTCTCGACACCGCTCGAAGCCGGAAACGCCAGGCGCATCTTCGACTGTTTTGCGGCGTTTCAGGAGGCCACATCCAAAGCCACCGAACCGCGCTACCGACCGAACTGGTGGAACCGGATGTGGCGAGGCACCGACCATGCCCATGCAGCCAACCGGCTGGGCGGCGACATCCGCGAACTGCTGGCGCAACAGGTCAGCGCCCGCTACACGGCCTACCACGCGGGAACGGAAGCGGCCGATCAAACGGACATCCTGGCAGCCCTGCTCAAGGTCCGAGACCCCGACACCGACCAGCCCCTGAGCGAGGAAGAACTGGTCAACGAAGTGGCTGTGCTGTACCTCGCCGGCCATGAAACCACCTCCAGCGCGCTGTCCTGGTGCCTGTATTTCCTGGCGCGTGCACCCGACATCCAGCAAAGGATGCAGGCGGAACTGGACGCGGTGCTGGGGCCTGAGCACCAGACCATCGAGCTCGAATCCCTGCGCTCGCTCGATCTCACACGCCGCGTGTTCCGCGAAACCCTGCGCCTGTACCCGCCACTGGGCTTCCTGCTCCGGGAGGCCTCTCAGGACTGCCGCCTGCGGGACCACGAGGTCCCCAAAGGGACGGCGATCGTGATCTCACCCTGGATCATCCACCGCCACCGGCGTTACTGGGAGCGGCCGGACGAGTTCGATCCGGACCGGTTTCTCACCGAGGCTGGCCGCGCCAGTGCCGCCCAGGCCTACCTGCCCTTTTCCATCGGTCCCCGTGTCTGCGTGGGGGCCGGGTTCGCGCAGCAAGAGGCCCTGCTGGTGCTGGCCACCCTGGTGCGGCGTTACCACCTCGCACCGGCACCTGGCCGGGTCCCCTGCCCGATGGCCTTGCTGACACTGCGCTCGGACATCGGGATCCGGTTGATGCTGCGTCCCCGCACAGGCGCATGACCTTGCCGCTGAACACTTCGGTTACCCGCGACACGACCGTCATCGTGCAACGCCGTCTGGTGCTGTACCTGAGCGGGTTCGATCCCCAGGGCCCTGCGCGATACCACCGCCTCTACAGGGAACAGGCTCAGGAGCAATGCAAAACCTCAGGGCATCGCATCGCGGTGGGTACACGCCAACGCATCGACCCGACGCGTGAGGCCTGGGACATCCAGGCCGACATCGAGGGCCAGACCTGCCACACCCGTTACGAATTCCTGCGCTGGGACGACATCGTGCGCGCGCACTGGCACAACGGCCACAGCCGCTACCTCGCGCTCACCGCCCTCACCGCCTGGCGCACCTGTCTGGATGGCTCGCTCTGGCGCCTGTACCGCAGGTCATGGGTGGGCGCCCTGGTCTGTGCCGGGCCGATGCTCGTCCTGCTGTTGAACACGCTGATGACGCTGCTGCTGCTGGGCCTCATGCTCGGCACATGGGCACAAACAGGACCTGGTGTCTGGAGCGGCCTCGCGGCCACCGCCACCGCCGCTGGTCTGTGGGGCGTGTGTCGGCTGAGTCTGCACAGTGAAACCGCATGGCACATGGGCTGGACGATCAGAAGCCACTGGTTCACCACCCGACAAGGGCGGCTTGAGATCCCCGAACTGGAGGCTCGACTGGACCAGCACGCCACGCGTCTGCTGGACGCACTGAACGAACCCGAATGGGACGAAATCCTGCTGGTGGGCCACAGTTCGGGCGCCATCATGGCCACTGCGGTGGCTGGCCGCGCGGCCCAGCGTTCACCCAGCGCAGTGGCCCAGCCCCGTCTGGGACTGCTCACCCTGGGCCAATGCCTGCCGATCCTGAGCTACCAGCCCACCGCCCAGCGCTTTCGCGCGGACATCCGCGCAGCGGCCACCGCGTGGGGCGAACGCTGGCTCGATTTCACCGCACCAGCCGACCGCTGCTGCATGGCACTGAACGACCCCGCCGAAGCCGTACAGGGCATGGACGGCCTAGACTGCCCCAGCCCCAAGGTGCTCTCGCCGCGTTTTGCCAACCTGTTCACGCCCTCCACCTACGCGCAGCGGCGCCGTCGGGAGCAACTGTTCGACATGCACTTTCAATACATCCGAGCCAGTGAACTGCCGGGCACCTACGATTATTTCGCCATCACGGCAGGCCCGCAAACGCTGGCCGCCCGCTTCGCCGACCAGCCCAATGCCAAGGGCTGGCGCGGGTTTGAACGCTTCGGCGGCCCGTTTCCCGGACTGACACAGACCTCTGCGGTGAAGTCTGCCGACTGATCCCCGGACAGCGGCCGAGCGATCGGGTCTTCAAAGGCCCATGAGGCTTTCCAGCTTGATCGTGTCCGCCACAAACGCGCGGATGCCCTCGGCCAGTTTCTCGGTCGCCATCGCGTCTTCGTTGAGCGCAAAGCGGAAAGCCGCTTCGTCGTACTGGACAAACGGCACGTCCATCGCCTGAGCGGCATTGGCGTCCAGCGCCCGGGTCAGCGGCGCGTCGCTGCCCGCCAACTGGGCCAGCAGATCCGGGCTGATGGTCAGCAGGTCGCAACCGGCCAGTGCGGTGATCTGGCCCACGTTGCGGAAGCTCGCGCCCATCACCTCGGTGGCGATGCCGTGCTTCTTGTAGAAGTTGTAGATCGCCTTCACCGACTTCACACCCGGATCGTTGGCACCGGCCATGGCGGCCTCGTCCCAGCCGGCGCCGGCCTGCTTCTTGTACCAGTCGTAGATGCGGCCCACAAAGGGCGAGATCAGTTGCACCTTGGCCTGGCCGCAGGCCACCGCCTGGCAGAACGAGAACAGCAGTGTCAGGTTGGTGTGGATGCCATCGCGCTCCAGACGCGCCGCGGCCTGAATACCTTCCCAGGTGGCCGCGATCTTGATCAGCACACGGTCCACATGCACGCCCTCGCCCTGGTACAGGTCGATGATGCGGCGCGCACGCGTCACGGTGGCTTCGGTGTCAAAGCTCAGGCGGGCATCCACTTCGGTCGACACGCGGCCAGGAACGTGCTTGAGGATCTCCATGCCGAACGCCACCAGCAGGCGGTTCATCACCTCGTCCTGGCCTTGGGCGCCGTACTTGGCCACCGCGTCCTGCAGCAGGTGGGCGTATTCGGGCTTCTGCACCGCCTTGAGGATCAGCGATGGGTTGGTGGTCGCATCGCGCGGGGTGAAGGCGGCGATCTGCTTGAAGTCGCCGGTATCGGCAACGACGGTGGTGAACTGTTTGAGGGCTTCGAGCTGGTTCATGGTCGGATCTCAGGGTTGACGAGGTTTCACAGAAACATGTAACTGGGTTACCATTTTCGCATGTTGGACCGCATCAAAGCCTCATTGCCCTCACTGGCCCCTGCCGAACAGCGCGTGGGCAAGCTCGTGCTGCTCGATCCGCGCACTTTCGCCAGCCTGCCAGTGGCCGAACTGGCGGATCGCGCCCACGTGAGCAAACCGACCGTGGTGCGGTTCAGACGCAGCATGGGCTACGACGGCCTGTCGGACTTCAAACTCAAGCTGGCAGGCACGGTGAGCGAAGGCGTGCCCTTCATCCACCGCAGCGTGGACGTGGACGACAAGGTGGGCGACGTGCTGGTCAAGGTGATCGACAACACCGTGGCCGCGTTCCTGAAGTACCGCAACGACGCGTCCACCCACTCCATCGAAAAGGCGGTGGACGCCCTGTTGGCGACCTACAAGAACAAGGGGCGCATCGAGTTCTACGGCGCGGGCAACTCGGGCATCGTGGCGCAGGACGCGCAGCACAAGTTCTTCCGCCTGGGCATCAACGCCATCGCCTACAGCGACGGCCACATGCAGGTGATGAGCGCCTCGTTGCTGGGCCCGGGCGACTGCCTGGTGATCGTCTCCAACTCTGGCCGCACGCGCGACCTGATGGACGCGGCCGACATCGCGCGCAAGCACGGCGCCACCGTGATCGTGGTCACCGCCAGCGGCTCACCACTGGCCACCGCGGGCCACATCCACCTCGCGGCCGACCACCCCGAGGGCTACGACCGCTACAGCCCCATGACCTCGCGCCTGATGCACCTGATGGTGATCGACGTGGTCGCCACCTGCCTGGCGCTGCGCATCGGGGGCAGCAAGCTGCAGCCGCTGCTCAAGGAAATGAAGAACAACTTGAGGAGTAAACGCTACGCCTGACCGTGCGCGCTGCGCACAGGTCAGGCGTCCCCCTGCGCCGCTTCGCTTCTTCCCCCAGAGGGGGACGATGCCTGTGGCTCGGCATAGCCGAAGCCACGGCATCCTGGATTTTCGGACACGCGCGCCGAACAGGTCCTAGGACGACGGGCGCTCCCCGCAGCGAAATAAAGGAGGAGGCCCGCGCAGCGGGCCGGGGGACATTCGCGGAGGGGAGCGCCCATCGTCCGCTTCAACGCCCAGACGTTTGAGCGCCCTGCTCCGCCTGAGCGTCAGATCCGCCCTTCCTCCACCGCATGGCAGGCGATGCGCACGCCGCCGATGGTCTGCAGCACGGGCCGCTCGTTGCGGCAGCGGTCGTTCACATGCGGGCAGCGCGGGTTGAAAGCGCAACCACTCGGCGGGTTCAGCGGGTTGGGCACTTCGCCCTGCACCGGCGTGCGCGCCCGGCCGGTGTCGTGCATCTTCGGGATCGCGTCCAGCAGCATGCGCGTGTAGGGATGGCGCGGGCTGTCAAACAGGGTGTGCTTGGGCGCCAGTTCCACCAGACGGCCGAGGTACATCACGCCCACCTGGTCGCTCACGTGCCGCACCACCGCCAGGTTGTGGCTG
>NZ_JBPCSJ010000294.1:0-11423 GCF_051007235.1 Hydrogenophaga sp.
TCTGCAGGTCCAGCAGGGCGATGCGCACCGTCAGGCGATGGGCAAAGGCGCCGTTGGCGCGCGCGGCGTCGGTGCGGGCACCGGCGAACAGGCCCCACCAGCTCCAGAGGTCGCTGGCGCGGGTCATGCCGCGCCGCAGCACCACGGTGGCAAAGCTGACCTGCCCGGCGCGCTGGTGGGCGCCGTAGTTGGCGCCGCCTTCCTTGATGGTCTTGGGTTCCATGGCCGCTTCCAGGCCCGAGACTTCGGCGAAGGAGCCCTGGCACAGCGGCTCGCAGCTGCGGTCGTCGCTGCCACCGCCGCGCGCGGCGATGGGCTCGCGGGTGAACTCCACCACGAAGCGGTTGCCGAACAGCGGGGCCACAAAACCGTCGTTGGCAGGGCTGGTGGGTTCGGCCATGGTGCGGTTCCGGTGGGCGTTCAGGCTGCGTTGGCAAACACCGGGGCGGTCCCGGCTTCGCGCAGGTTCAGCACCACCACGATGCGCTGCACCGGCTGGGCCGGCTGCAGTTCGATGCGCACGATCAGGCGGCCGCTGTCGATGTCACTGGGCTGCATGGTGTCGCGGCCGCAGCGCACGTCGAACGGCGTGCCGTCGCTGGACAGCGCACCGGCGCTGAGCAGGGCGCGCATCAGGTCGTTCAGGCGGTTGCGCACGCGCGCCCACAGGTGTTCGCCGTTGGGTTCGAAGGCAAAGTCGTCGCCCGCGCGCTGAGCGGCCTGCACCACCACGTTGAGCAGGCGCCGCACGGCGGCCTGGCGGGTGCGCGGGTCGCCCGAGCAGCTCACGTCGGACAGCAGTTGCGGCCCGCGCGGGCTGGGGCCGAGCAGGCACACGCGTTCGGCCAGGGTCAGCGTGCCCAGCGGGGTCCAGGCGGCGTCCTGCAGCACCTGGCTCCAGGGCACGACGGGTGTGCTGTCGTGGTAGCGCAGCAGGGGGCGGGTGGCGGCCGACCGGTAGGCGCCGCGTTCGAGCGCGCTGCGGGCCAGCACACCGGCCAGGCTGCCTTCGGGTGCTTCGATGCCGCCGGGCGTGTCGGCGCTGTCGGCGGTGCGCAGCCAGGGGTAGGCCAGCTGCAGGTGGTCGCTGAGCAGTGCGCCGCCGCCGGTGCCGGTGTCATGGCCGTCGCGGACCAGCCAGCCGGGGGTGCGTGCCATCCAGTGCACCCACTGCGACGGCGCGGGCAGGTCGCGCCCGTCGCCCAGCAGGGGCAATGAGGCGATCAACTGCACATCGCGCCGGCCGTGGGCGCGACCGGGGTTGTCCAGCAGGTGCAGCGCACGGAGCAGCAGCTGGCGCCAGACTTCCAGCCCGCGGGCGTTCAGGCGCGGCGGGGCCACGCGCCGGCCCGCTGCCTGTGTCTCGGGCGGAGCTTCGGCCACGCAGTCCACAAAACGTTCGAGGCTGCTGGCCACCTCGGCCGGTGGCACGGCGCTGGTCAGTGGCTGGGCGCAGGCGTCCAGCAGATCGGGCAGCACGACCAGGCTCACATCGGGCAGGCCGTACACGTGTTCCAGGCCCACCCAGTCGGCGGCGGACAGCGCGGGCGGCGACGCGCTGCCCTGCAGGCCCACCGGCATGCCCAGCTTGACCTGCCGGCGCACGCCCGGCAGCTGAGGGCAGCGGTCGGTGTCGTCGTCAAACCCGTGGCTTTGGCCCGCTTGCGGGAAGCAGGCGGCCCAGCGGCCCACGGCGGTGTCGTACAGGGCGCTGGGGTCGCCGGTGCGCACCACCCAGGCGCGGCGGCCGCCTTCACCAAAGAAGGCGCGCAGCGCCACCCCCAGCGCGGTGGCGACCACGGGGTCGTCGGCGCGCACGTTGCGGTCGCGCACGCCGCGCTGGTCCCAGGCGAACAACTGGTCAAAGGCGTCGAAGCCGTCGATCTGCAGCGGCAGGTTCAGCAGGCGCTGCACCCGTTCCCAGGCGCTGAGTTCGTCGCCCACCAGCAGCCGGCCGGGTGTCAGTTCGCGCTGGTGCAGGTCGTCCAGCAGCACCTCGGGCAGGGGGCTGAGTTCGCGGCAGGCCTTGAGCAGGCTGGCCCAGCGCGGCGCTTGTGCGCTGCTGCCGGTGTGCTGGTCCAGAAAGTCGGCCAGGGCCGCGCGCTCCAGTGCACTGCTGGCCTGGGCGAGCAGGCTGTGTGCGAAGCGGGCCGGTCCGTCCAGCGCCACGCGCAACCGGGCCAGTGGCAGGCCGCCCACGCTGTGCACCTGGTGCGATTGCAGCCAGCGCTGCAGCACCGCCGGCAGGGGCTGGGGCCCCGCCGGCACCGCCAAGCGCCGGCGAGCCACCGTGCCGACGAAGCACGCGATGTCGCTGCGCAGCGGGTGCGAGGCCACGGTTGGTGCGAGCTCGAAGCTCAGCCCGGGGCGGCGGCGGGTGGTGGACATGGCGGCGTGGGGTGGTCGGGATCGGCAGCGTTCACTCGACCTGGTAACCCTCGCAGGAGAGCACCAGCTCTTCCATGGCCACATCGCCGCCGCCCTTGCCGGCCAGCGTGGGGCCGGTGTATTTGAGCGGCATGGCGTTCTGCAGCCGCCAGGTGGCCACCGGGCCGCTGCGCGCTTCGTCCTGCAGGTGGATGACCACGGTGCGCTTGGCCTTGTAGCCGTCGGTGCGGGTCTGTTTGATCCAGTCGAACAGGTCTTTGCTGCCGACCAGGCCGCGCTTGAGCGTGACGTCGCCCACTTTGTGGATGCCGGGGATCTTGCGTACGTGGTTTTCGGCGTCGGTCCCGTTGCGGTACTCGGCCACGGTCATTTCGGTCACCAGGCCCGACACGTCGGAAAACCCGGCCACCACGCCCGTGCCCAGGTCCACCTGGAAGTTGAACGCACCGTAGGGGGTGTCGCGTTGGATCATCTTGAGGCTCCTCTATGCGTGGACGACGGGGGATCAGCTCTTGGCGTCGGCCGTTTTCTGGCCGATGCGGAAGATCACGAATTCGGCGGGCTTGACCACGGCCACGCCGACCAGGCAGATCAGCCGGCCGTTGTCGAGGTCGTTCTGGGTCATGGTGGTGCGGTCGCAGCGCACGAAGAAAGCTTCTTCGGGCTTGCTGCCCAGCAGGGCGCCGTTGCGCCACTCGTTGTAGAGAAAGTCGGCGATCGTGCCGCGCACGTTGGCCCAGAGCATCTCGCCGTTGGGCTCGAAAACGGCCCACTGGGTGCCGCGGTCGATGGAGGCGCCGATGTAGTTGAAGTAGCGCCGCACGTTGAGGTACTTCCACTCCGGGTCGCTGGAGATGGTGCGTGCGCCCCAGACCCGCAGGCCACGGCCTTCGAGGTGGCGCAGGCAGTTCACGCCGATGGGGTTGAGCAGTTCCTGCTGGCCGAAGTTGACGGCGGGTTCGAACCGCAGCGCGCCACGCACCACCTCGTTGGCCGGCGCCTTGTGCACGCCGCGTTCGATGTCGTTGCGGGCGTAGATGCCGCACACATGGCCCGAGGGGGGCAGGGCGATCTCGGCCGGCTGGTTGCTGTTGGGCCCGGCCAGCGGGTTGGACGCGACGATCCACGGGTAGTAGAGCGCCGCACGGCTGGAATCGACCAAGCCGCGCAGCTCGCGCATCTGGCCCGGGGTGACGCTGGGCGGCGCATCGAGCACGGCCATGCGGTAGCGCCGCGGGTCGGCCACGTGGGTGAGCAGCGCGTCCTGGATGGACTGGTAGGTGCCGGGCGATGCCTCGGAATAGAAAGCCGAATAGCCCGGCGCGGCGACGATGGACACGTCTTCCAGACCGACCAGGATGCCCAGGGCCTCGGCGTAGTCGTCGGCATCCGGCGCAGCGCCGTCGGCCCCGCCGCTGAGGGTGTAGACCTTGCGGGGCTCGGCGCCCTCGCTGTCGAGCTGGCCGCCGCCAAAGGCGGTGAGCAGTTCCACCACCGTGGGCGCGGTGGCGCCGAATTTCAGGGCCACCGGCTGCACCAGCTGCGCCGCGCGGGTGGACGGTTTGTCGGCCAGCGCGCTGCCGATCCAGGTGGCGCTGGTGCTGGCCAGCGTGAGGTCGTTGAAGCCGGTGTTGTCGCCGCTGGGGGTCTGGACGCTGACGTTGAACCCGAGCAGCACGACGCTGTGGGTGCTGTCCAGGTCGTCGACCAGGTTGGTGATGGCCGGGGCGGCGGGCGGGTTCAGCTGCGTCCAGGCGCCCGCGGCCTTGGTGAACACGCCCACGCTGGCGCCGGTGGCCTTGGTGTGCACCCGCACCGCGCTGCCGTTGGGCAGGCCGGCCAGTGCCTGGGCACCCGTGGGTGTGCTGCCCTGCTGCACGGTGACGGTGGCGCCGTTGAAGTGGCTGCCCACAAAACGCGCCTGGAACCAGGCTTTTTCAGCGCCCGGTGCGGCACCCGCCACCACCGGTGTGCCCACCGCACTGGCCGCCGTGGCCCCGCTGCCGGTGGCCCGTACCACGTACAGGCGCGCGCCGCCGTTGTTGAAGAAGGCTTGCGCCGCGTGCGCGAGGTAGTGGCGGTTGTGGGCCGGGTCCGTGTCGCCGGTGAAGGCGAGGTCGTCCAGGCCGCCGTAGGTGCGCTCGAAATCGGCAAAGCTGGTCAGCAGCTCGGGCGCCACCCCCACCGGCCCCTTGCGCGTGGGGCCGGCAAAAGCGCAGGTGCTGGTGCCCACGCCCTCGATGGATTTGGAACGGAAGCTGACTTCCTCGACGTAAACACCGGGGGCTAGGTATTCGGGCACGGTTGATCTCCTTGGGGGGTCGCAGGGTTGCCGATAGGGTGGTCTAAGGCCATGTCACCAGGTCCGTTCGGCGCCGGCGGGTGCCAGCTGAAAACAGCTGCTCACCCGTTGCCACAACCCTGACGTCGGCATGACCGTCGGTGCGGCGCTGCAGGATCAGCGCCGGGTCGGGCGAGGGGAACTCGGTGTCGGTGCTGGGGCGCACCACGCTGCGGTCCATCACCAGCGTGAGCACGACTGGAAATTCGCGCGTGAGCCCGGCCGGCGGGCCGGCCAGTGGCAAGAAGGGCGGGGCCGAGACGATCACCACCAGGGCTTCGCCATGCCGGTCGGTGAAGCTGCGGCGCAACGGCAGGCCCGGCAACGCGGGCTGGGCTTCCACCAGCACATTGGCCAGCCCGGTGGCACTGCCCGTGATTGCCACCTTCAGCCGCAGCACGGCCCAGGCGCTTTGCAAGGGCATGCCCGCCGCGGGTGTCAGGCGCACCACGACCGGCTTGAGGGCGTTGTCGGCGTCGTCCACAGTCTCCGCACCGTCGGTCAGCCAGCGCGGTAGCGCCAGGCCGATGCGCTGGGGCAGGTAGCGTTGCGCCGGGTCCTGCACGTTCAGCATGAGTTCGCTGCGGGCGGGGCGGGCCGGTGGGTTGTCGACAGCGCGGGTGTAGGCGTCCTGGCCGTCCACCTCGCGAAGCACGTAAAAGCCGCTGCGGTTGCGCAGCACCTGAACGCCCGGTGCGTGGATCTGCAGCGGCGAGAGCACACGGGTCTCGCTCAGGTCGTCGATGAATTCGATGGCGCCGAAGACGCGGCGCTCGATCAGTTCGATCATCGGGCGGCCTCCACAACGGCATCGGCATCGTCGGTGAGCGCGATGCGCGTGGCCACCACCGGCTGCGCGTCGGGCTGCGGGTCCAGATCGAGCACGACGTTGCGCGCCACGTAACCCAGCGACGGGCGCAGCGGCGGCACCAGCACCTGCCAGAGCTTGCTCAGGTCGTCGAGGCTGAGGTCTTCGGGCGAGAGCGTGACCAGATCGCCCGGGCCGAAACCGCTGCCGTCCGCGAAGACGCTGCGGTCGAGCACCGGGCGCTGGTGCAGCTCGCGCAGGGTCCAGGCCAGCAGGCCTTGTTCCTTGAGCGCGGTGTCGCCCCAAACGGAGATGAGCAGGTGCAGGTTGACCGTGAGCGGGACCGGCCTGCCCAGCGGCAGGGTGGCGGGCGGGCGGTTGCGCAGGTGTTCGTTGTGCGAGATGCGGTAGAGCAACAGCGTGACCTTGGCGTCGGTGCCGTCGAGCTTTTTGAGGTCGGAGACGCCCAGGGGTTCGAATTTGCAGCTCACGCCGCTGATGGGGCGCAGCTGGTAGGCGCGCGAGAGCACCTGCGCCAGACCGCTGGTGATTGCATAGAGGCCGGTGATGCTGGCCATCAGTGCATCCTCGGCGGTGGTGTGTGCCGCGGGGCCGGGTGGCTCGCTTCCCAGGGGCATTGCGCCAGGGCCTGCAGTTGCGCGTCGTGCGCCGCATCGGCCGTCGGGCGGCGGTAGCGCACACGGCCATCGGCGGCCCGGTGGGCCTGCACCAGGCCCAGCGCCTGCAGGTGGTCCAGCGCCGACATCACCACCGGCAAGGGGGGCGATGTGCGCGCGTCGAGCAGCCACCAGCGGGCAATGCCCTCGGCCGTGTCACACGCGTTGGGGTGACGCCAGAGGTAGTGGGACAGCTGCTGCACGGTGTGGGCGGTGTCTGGGTTCATGGGGACAGGGACCCCGGGGTTGGTCATCTCAGCTTTGCAAGCTCGGTGCCAGACAGGTGGTTCGTGCAAGTGCTTGATTTCGTGCGCTTTCTCACGCGGCAACCGGTCGGAAGGAGGACAAATTTGTCCATGCATCCAAGCGGTGAAAAGCGCCGGAGGCCGCGCCACACCTCGGTTTTTGACGCCAGGACAAATATGTCCTGCTGTTTGAAGCAGGCAACGGCCGAAAAAAAGCCGTCGGCGTGCCGACGGCTTTTCCTGCAGAGGGGTGCTCAGTGTTCAGTGCGGCTGTGCCGCCAGCGCTCCACCCAGAAATTCGCCCGACTCGATCTTGTATTTGCGCATCAGCTCAAAGAAGGCGCGGCGGTTCTTCTTGGCGGCGCGTGCGGCGTGGGTCACATTGCCGGCGTGCGAGGCCAGCAGCTGTTCGATGTACTGGCGCTCGAACGCTTCCACCACGCGGGCTTTGGCTTTTCGGAAGGACTCGTCCTCGCTGTTCACACAGATGGCACCGTGGGGGCTGTCGAGCTCAATGTCGTCGGCGCTCAGCCGCTGCGTGGCCGACATCAGCACCGCGCGGTCGATCACGTTACGCAGCTCGCGCACATTGCCGGGCCAGTCGTGGGTCAGCAGCTTCTTGAGCGCCGCGGGCGAAAGCGAGGGCAGCGGCAAGCTCCATTGTTTGGCCGCGCTGCGCATGAAATGCATGGCCAGCGGCGGGATGTCGGCGCCGCGTTCCCGCAACGGGGGCAGGTGCAGCGACAGCACATTCAGGCGGAACAGCAGGTCCTGTCGGAAGCCGCCGCGCGCGGCCAGTTCGGCGGGCGTGCGGTTGGTGGCGGCGATCACCCGCACGTCGGCGTGCATCACCTGGTTGGAGCCGACGGCCCGGTATTCCTTTTCTTGCAGGAAACGCAGCAGCTTGGCTTGTGCAGCGCAAGGCAGGGCGTCGATTTCATCGAGGAACAGGGTGCCGCCCTCGGCCTCGCGCACGAGGCCGGCGCGGGCCGCGTGAGCATGGGTGAACGCTCCTTTGGCGTGTCCGAACAGCTCGGCCTCGATCAGTTCGGTGGGGATGGCACCGCAGTTGACCGCGACCCACGCGCTGCCCGCGCGCCGCGACAGGTAGTGGATGACGCGGGCGCAAACCTCCTTGCCGGTGCCGGTTTCGCCCAGGATCAGCACGCTCGCGTCGTAGCGCGCGATCACCGGCAGACGCGCCACCTGGCGGGCAAACGCCGGGCTGTCGCCGATCAGGTCGTGCAAGGCGGGTTGGAACGGACTGTGCAACGCCACATCGTCCGGGGCATCGCACAGACCCAGCGCACGCCGCAAGCGGGCGTCGAGTTCAACCGGAGAGATCGGCGCGCACATGAAGTCGCCCGCGCCGGCATGAGACAGCGCACCGAGGTGCTGCGCGTCGAGATCGATCCCCACGGCCAAGGTGGCGCACGCCGGGGCCTGCTTTTTCAGCCGTGCGAGCTGTTGCACCGCGAGCGCGACGTCGTCGGGGCCCACCAGCTGGATGAGCAGGTCGTGCTGCCCGAGCGCGGTGTCGAACGTACCCACGCTCAGGCAATGCTCGCCGACATGGATGGACCGCAGGGTGTCCAGCAGGGTCAGGCAGGTCCCGCCGTCGGGATCGCTGCTGCACACCATGACCACTGCGCGTGCGCAGGGCGCCGAAATCGGATGCCGATCCATGACCTCCTCCTTCCATCGTTGTCGCCGTCCCATGCACTGCATGGCCCCATCCCCAGCGTGGGTGCACCTTGCTCGGTGTGCCCTGTGCCGGCCATGCAGGCCCTTGGTTGTCGGCCCGCTCGCGCAACGCGGGGCTGTCGCTGCCAAAGGCGTGCCCGTTGAAGACGGCGCCCGCAGCTTAGACCCACGGCTGCGGTGGCGTCAATTCGCTTTGGAGGGGGAAGACAGCGTGCGTATCCCTCAGGCATGGGGCGCGCGTGGATGGATGGCCTGCCCGGAGGGACTCGAACCCCCGACCTGCTGCTTAGAAGGCAGCTGCTCTATCCGGTTGAGCTACGGGCAGATGGGCGCGCGGGCGGTCAAGGACCTGCGGCACATAGACAAAAGGCCCACGAGGTGGGCCTTTTGTTGAGGGGTGGTCGGAGCGGCGGGATTCGAACTCGCGACCCTCTGCTCCCAAAGCAGATGCGCTACCAGGCTGCGCTACGCTCCGACAAGACCGTGATTGTACCCGGTGAAATCTCGGGCTTTTGGGGAGACGCAAAAGAATGCACTCGCCGGTGCGTGCGGTGCCTGGTGGAGGTGCGCGTGCCGTGGTTGAACCCGGTCTTGAAGGGCCTGTGCGTACCAAAGGTCTTGCGCGGACACGTACCATTCGCATTCACAGCCACCGCACCCCCGCCATGTTTCAACGTTTTCGTCAGATGTTGTCGAGTCGTCCGCCTGCCGAAGGCGATGGGGGTGCTGTGGCGCACTGGGCCACCGGGCAGTTTTTGCAGCACCGCGTGCTGGGGCCCCACCAGTTTGATGTGTCAGGTCGCCTGCACGATCGTGCGTTCCGCGCCGAATGTCTGGCCTCTTCGCGTTTTTACATCCATGGGTTGGAGTTGCGCGCGCGGGTCGACCTGGGTTTGCCGCCCAGTGGACATGTGATGGTGATGTCCCGCGTGGTCAGGACGGCGCTGGAGGCGCAGGCCGACAAGATCTACCAGCGCTCGGTGGACACCGCACAGACCGCTGCCCACGAGTTGCCGGAAGAGGTGCGCTGGCTCTCGCTGTTCCGCTCGACCCAGTGGAAGGGCGTGGACGAGCGCTTCTGGTCGCGCTATGCCGTGCTCACCGATGCACCCGAACTGGCCCAGCGCTGGCTGGACAGCGAAGCCCTGGACTATCTGATGGCCGGCACCAGCGACGCGGCCGCCCAGGTGCCGGTGCTGGTGATGTTGATGCGCGGCCGGTGTTACCTGCGCGTGCAGATCAACCCGCATGCCCAGGGGGCCGACGCGCTGCTGGCGCTGGAACTGCTGACCCACCTGAGCGAGCGGGCCTTGCGCCTGGCCGCGCGCTCGGGTGTGCTGGACGGCTCGCTCAGCAGCCCCGGGTAACGGGCATCTCCACCTCGCCCTTGAGGGCGACGTGTTTGGCCAGTTCCAGCTTGGCAATGGCCACGCGGTGCACCTCATCTGGGCCGTCGGCCAGGCGCAGGGTGCGCTGGTTGGCGTAGCTGTAGGCCAGCGGGAAGTCGTCGCTGACACCGCCACCGCCGTGGGCCTGGATGGCCATGTCGATGATGTCGCAGGCCATGTTGGGTGCCACCACCTTGATCATCGCGATCTCGGCCTTGGCCACCTTGTTGCCGACGGTGTCCATCATGTACGCGGCCTTGAGTGTGAGCAGGCGCGCCATTTCGATGCGGCAGCGCGCGTCGGCGATGCGCTCGTGCCACACCGATTGCGCCGACACCGGCTTGCCGAACGCCACACGGCTGTTCAAGCGTTTGCACATCAGTTCCAGCGCACGTTCGGCCGCGCCAATGGAGCGCATGCAGTGGTGGATGCGGCCCGGGCCGAGGCGGCCCTGGGCGATCTCGAAACCACGACCTTCGCCCAGCAGCAGGTTTCCGACCGGGACCCGCACGTTTTTCAGCAGTACTTCCATGTGCCCGTGCGGTGCGTCGTCGTAACCGAACACGGAGAGCGGCCGGACCACGGTCACGCCGGGCGTGTCGGCGGGCACCACGATCATGCTCTGCTGCGAGTGGCGTGGCGCCTCCGGGTCGGTCTTGCCCATGACGATGTAAACCTTGCAGCGCGGATCACCCGCGCCCGACGACCACCACTTGCGACCGTTGAGCACGTAGTGGTCGCCGTCTCGTTCGATGCGGCACTGGATATTGGTCGCGTCCGACGAAGCCACCTCGGGTTCGGTCATCAGGAAGGCGGAGCGGATCTCGCCCTTGAGGAGCGGCTCCATCCATTCGTCTTTGATGGCTTCGCTGGCGTAGCGCTCCAGCGTTTCCATGTTGCCGGTGTCGGGGGCTGAGCAGTTGAAGACCTCTGCCGCGAAGGGCACACGGCCCATGATTTCGCACATCGGTGCGTATTCCAGGTTCGACAGCCCTTCGGGCGCCCGCGGGCTCTTCGGCAGGAACAGGTTCCACAGCCCGGCGGCGCGGGCCTTGGGCTTGAGTTCTTCGATGATGGTGGTCGGGATCCAGGCATTGCCCTTGGCCCGGTTGGCCGCGATCTCGGCGAAAAAGCGCCCTTCGTTGGGGTAGATGTGTTCGTCCATGAACGCCAGCAGGCGCTGGCGCATGTCCTTGACCTTGTCGGTGTAGTCGAAATGCATGGTGTTCCTCGGGTGGTGGGGTCTGGATGTCGGGTGGGAAAAGCTCAGGCCTGTTGGGCGAAGCGCCAGGCCATCTCGGCCAATGGTCGCGCGCCAGCGGCGGACGTCACCGCCTGCGCGCTGGAAGCGGTGCCCGTTTCGACCCGCTTGGCGATGCCTTGCAGGATGGCCGACAGGCGGAACAGGTTGTAGGCCAGGTAGAAGTTCCAGTCGGCCTTGAGCTGCTCGGGTGTGGCAAAGCCGGTGCGCTCGCAGTAGCGGGCGATGTACTCGGCCTCGGTCGGAATGCCCAGGGCCTGCACGTCCAGCCCGCCGATGCCCCGGAAGGCGCCGGGCGGGATGTGCCAGGCCATGCAGTGGTAACTGAAGTCGGCCAGCGGGTGGCCCAGGGTGGAGAGTTCCCAGTCGAGGATGGCGAGCACGCGCGGCTCGGTCGGGTGGAACATCAGGTTGTCCAGCCGGTAGTCACCGTGCACGATGGACACCAGCGATTCGTCGCGCGCCATGGCCGGGATGTTCTGGGGCAACCACTCCATCAACCGGTCCATCTCGGGAATCGGCTGCGTGATGGACGCGACGTACTGCTTGCTCCAGCGGCCGATCTGGCGCTCGAAGTAGTTGCCCGGCTTGCCGTAGTCGGCCAGGCCGAT
>NZ_JBPCSJ010000295.1:0-1987 GCF_051007235.1 Hydrogenophaga sp.
CACGCACAGGTCGGCAATGGTGAAGCGATCGGCCGCCAGGTGCGCCTGGCCGGCAGCCTGCTGCGCCTCCAGGTGCTGCTCGATCACGCGCAGCGGCACGGCCAGGCGCCGCTCGGCCGCCTCGGCCAGTTCGGGCTTGCGGCGATCGGCTGGCATGGCCAGGCGGTGCATCAGCACCGTGAGCGCGTCGGTCTCGCATTCGGTCACGGCCCAGAAGCTCCAGCGCAGGGCATCGGCGTCTTCCTTGGGCGTGGCGGGCGTGAGGCTCTGGCCGTCGGCCAAGCCGTGGTGGCGCGCGATGTAGAGCGCGCAGGCCATGCTTTCCCAGACCACCACCTCGCCCTCGTGCCGCGTATCGACCACCACCGGGATGTGGCCATTGGGGTTGAGCGCCAGAAAGTCGGGCGACCGCGTGGCACCGCCCTGGTAGGGCGTGGGCCGGTGGGTGAAGTCCAGCCCCAGTTCGGTGGCGGCCCACAGAGGGCGGATGGCGCGCGAGGCGGCGATGCCGTGGATGGTCAGGCTCACAGAGGTCTCCGTTGGATGGGGTGGTTCAAAGGCCCAGCGCGTCGCACAGCACGCGCAGGTCGGTCAGGGTGATGTGGGGTTGCAGCGGCGCGTGGTCCCAGGGGTGGCCGCCGCGGTTGACCCAGGCCAGCTGCATGCCGGCGTTGAGCGCGCCCACACCGTCCAGGTGGGCGTCGTCGCCGATGTGCAGCACCTCGGCCGGCGCAACGCCGGCGGCCTGCGCCCCGGCGTGGAAGATGCGCGCATCGGGCTTGCCCACGCCGAACTCGCGCGCGCTGATGGACGCGACAAAGTGCGCTCCGATGCCCACGCGCTGCACGTCCGCGTTGCCGTTGGACAGGGCCACGATGGGGAACCGCGCGCCCAGCCGCTGGAGGGCGGGCCGCGCGTCCTCGAACAGATCCACGCGCTGGCGTTCGGCAAAGAACACCTCGAAGGCGGGCTCGGCCAGCGCCGGGTCGTCACCCGCGCGCAGCAGCAGCGCGCGGATGGACTCGCGCCGCAGGGCGCTCAGGTCGTGCGCCAGGTCGGGCCGGCTGCGACCGGTGTGCTCGCGCACCTCGCGCAGGGTCTGGCGGTCGGCCCCCAGCGTGGCGGTGGCGGGCGCGTGTTGCGCCAGCCAGCCGGCCAGCGCCTGTTCGGCACGCGCGATGGTGGGCCAGATCGGCCAGAGGGTGTCGTCCAGGTCGAGCGTGATGGCACGGATGCGGCTTGTATCCAGGCCCGCTCCCGTGTCCCGATCGGTCGTGGTTGGCGCGTTTTGGGCAGGGGTCTTCATGGCTGCGGGAGAATAGCGCATGCCCTTCAAGACCGAACCCGCCTTTTCCCATGGCCAGGCACCCCGCACGGCCGTTGTGCTCTGCAACCTGGGCACCCCCGATGAACCCACCTCGCCGGCGCTGCGCCGCTACCTGGCCGAATTCCTGAGCGACCACCGCGTGGTCGAAATTCCCAAGGCGCTGTGGATGCTGATCCTGCACGGCATCATCCTGCGCGTGCGGCCGGCCAAGTCGGCCGCGAAGTACGCCACGGTGTGGACACCCGAGGGCTCGCCGCTGAAGGTCTGGACCGAGAAGCAGGCCAAGCTGCTGCAGGGCTACCTGGGCGAGCGCGGCCACCAGGTCACGGTGCGCTACGCCATGCGCTACGGCAACCCGTCCATCCCGGCGGTGCTCGACGAACTGCAGGCCCAGGGCGCCACGCGCGTGCTCATCGTCTCGGCCTATCCGCAGTACAGCGGCACCACCACGGCCAGCGTGTTCGACGCGGTGGCCCACTGGGGCCTGAAAACCCGCCGCCTGCCCGAGCTGCGCTTCGTCAACCGCTACCACGACGACGCCGGCTACATCGACGCACTGGCCCAGCGCGTGCGCCACCACTGGCTGCACCACGAACGCGGCGAACACCTGGTGATGAGCTTCCACGGCGTGCCCGAGCGCACTTTGATGCTGGGTGACCC
>NZ_JBPCSJ010000296.1:0-9466 GCF_051007235.1 Hydrogenophaga sp.
AACTCTTCGCGGATGGCCATCAGGCCGGGCATCTCGGTCTCGGCGATCTTGATTTCTTTGCGGCCCCAGTCGGCCAGCCCGATGTCGGTGATGACGCAGTCGGCGTTGACTGCAGAGGGAATGCGTGCGTTCATGGTTCGCTCCATTGAAGGTTGAATGAACCACTCCACGGGCGACACCGGGGCAAAAAAAAGCCCATCGCACGGAAGTGGATGAGCGTCGTTGCATGGATGTCCGAGCCTCACGAACCGCGCCGACCGGGGGTCGGGGGTGCGCTGCAACGCTCCTCGGATGTCGTCGATTCTACCGCAGCCCCTGTTTTTCCGCATCTGCGAAACTGGCGCCCCTTCCTGACCCATCTTTCCCTTTCCGACTGGCCGCTGGCGGACCGTACGCGCATCCACGGCGTGCTCACCGACATCGACGACACGCTCACGACCGACGGCGCCCTCACGCCCGATGCGCTGGCGGCGCTGCATGCGCTGCGCGCGGCGGGCCTGCCGGTGTTCGCCATCACCGGGCGCCCGGCGGGCTGGAGCGAGCCCTTCGCACGGGCCTGGCCGGTGGATGCCATCGTGGCCGAAAACGGCGCGGTGGCGCTCTGGCGCGGCACCGGTGACGCGCTACAGAAGGCGTACTTGCAGGACGCCGCCACGCGGCGCGCCAACGTCCTGCAGCTGCTGGCGGTGGCGCAACGCGTGCTGGCCGAACTGCCGCACGCCACCCTCTCGCAAGACAGCGCTGGCCGCGAGACCGACATCGCCATCGACCACAGCGAGTTCGCCCACCTCGGCGAAGCCGACATTCACCGCGTGGTGCAGATCATGCGCACCGGCGGTCTGAACGCCACCATCAGCTCCATCCACATCAACGGCTGGATCGGCAACCACGACAAGCTCGCCGGCGCGCGCTGGATCGTGCGCGAGCATCTGGACCGGGATCTGGACGCCGAGCGGGAGCACTGGGTTTACGTTGGCGATTCGACCAACGACGCGTTGATGTTCGGCCACTGCCCGCACAGCGTGGGCGTGGCCAACGTGGCGCGCTTCTGGGCGCAGCTGACCCACCGGCCGCGCTACATCACCCAAGGCGAACGCGGCGCTGGTTTTGCCGAGGTCGCCAGGGCCGTGCTGGCGGCCCGCACCAACGGAACCCGCACATGACCGGCCCACTGCAACCGCCGCCCCACACCCATGCGACACCGCCGCCACCCGCGCTGGCGCGGCGCGGCCTGTGGGCGATCTTCAGCGCCACCTTCTTTGAGCTGGTGGGTTACTTCATGCTCATGCCGCTGTTGCTGTTGCGGCTCAAGGACGGGGGCGTGTCCACCTCGCTGGCCGGCCTGTTCGCGGCCAGTGGCTGGGTCGGCATCTTCGTCGTGACGCCGTTCGCCTCGGCCATCACCCAGCGGCTCGGGCGTCGCCCCACGCTGTGGCTGTCGTCGCTGATCCCGGTGATCGCCACCACCGGTTTCTTGTTCACCGATTCGCTGGCCGCATGGTTTGTTTTCGAATTCGTGGCGGGTCTGGCCTCGGGCCTGCGCTGGGTGCTGGCCGAGGCGGTGGTGGCCGAGTTCGCGCCGCCGCACCAGCGCGGGCGCATGGTCGGTCTGTTCGAGACGATGGTGGGCACCACCTTCGTCATCGGCCCGGCGCTGCTGGCGCTGGTCGGCCCCGCCAGCCCGGCAGCGCTGTGGCTGGTGCTGGGCTTTCTGGTGCTGGGCTTGCTGGGCAGTCTGTGGATCCCGCGCCTGCCGCCCGCCGACGACGCGCACGAAGCCCGCGTGGGCCTGCACGGCGTGTGGCACGCGCTGCGCGCGCACCCGCTGATCATGACGGTTGGCTTCGTCGGCGGCTTTTTCGAAAGTGGGCTCACCTCCATCCTGCCGCTGTACGGGCTGGCGCTGGGCATGGGCGCCACGGCGGCCGCGCTGCTGGTGTCGGCCAGCGGCCTGGGCAGCGCGCTGATGATGCTGCCCGCCGGCATGGCCGCCGACCGGCTGGCGCTGCGGCCGGGCCGCGGCGGTGCGCACGGTGCGCGGCTGACCATTCTGCACGCCTGTGCGCTGCTCACCCTGCTGGCCACGCTGCTCATTCCGCTGGTGGCCGGCGCGCCCTGGCTGGCGGCGGCCGTGGCCTTCGTGTGGGGTGGCGCGGGCGGCAGCCTCTACACCCTGGCCATGATCGACATCGGCTCGCGCGAGCAGGGCATCACCCTGGTCAACAGCACCGCGGTGCTGGTGCTGTCGTACACGCTGGGCGGTACGCTGGCGCCGGCGCTGGGCGCGGCCATGCTGGACTGGGCGCCGGTGGTCGGCTTCCCGGCCCTGCTGCTGGCGGTGGCCGGGCCGGGTTGGTGGCTGCTGCGGCAGGCGCAGCGCCGCCAGGGTTGATCAGGGCGCTGTGGTCGGGGCGTTCGCCGCCACGGCGGCCGGGTGGGCCGACGGTGCCGGCGCCGGGGCCTGCTTGTGCGCACCGTCCAGCACCCGGTCGGCCACGCCGCCGCCGATCCACATGCCCGCCAGCGTCACCCAGGCGGTGACCGCGAAGATGGCACCGCCCGTCATGCCGGCGCCCACCGCGCAGCCGCCGGCCAGCATGGAACCGAAGCCCATGAACACCGCGCCCACGATGTAGCGCGGCATCGTGTAACCGCCGCCGAAGCCTTCGAGCTTCCAGTCGCGGCCGACCAGCGCCCCGATCAGCGAGCCGATGAATACGCCCGGCAGCAGACCAAGGTCGAAGTTCCAGGGTTCGTCGGGGTTGCTGAGCACGCGCATCAGCCATTCGGCCGAGGGGCCACTGAAGGTCATGCCCTGGATCTGCACCGGCTCGAAGGAATGCGCCAGCACCTGGTAGGTGGTGAGCCAGGCCAGCGCCACGGCCAGGCCGGTGCCGATGCCGCCCAGCCACTTCCAGACGCCCCAGCCGCTGTAATAGGCAAAGAAGCCGGCCGTGACCAGCCAGACCGCACCGAAGGCCAGGCCGTCGTTGGGGCCCGCGCCCACCAGGGCGAGCAGGCTGCGCGAGGGGCCACCGTCCACCATCCACAGGGACGACAGCGACAGGCGCCAAGGGGCCAGCACCCCGGACAGCGAGGCCTGTGCGGTCACGGCGAAGATCAGGCCCGAGAGCAGCGCGCGCAGGTTGCCGTTGGCCGACAGCACCAGCAGGCGGCTGGCGCAGCCGCGCGTCATGACCATGCCGACACCGAAGATCAGCCCGCCGATCAGCGCACCCGAGAGGCTGCCTTTGGCCGAGAGCTGGCGCGCGGTGCTCACGTCCAGCCCGCCGGCCACGGTGAACAGCTGCACCGCCACCACGGCGGTGGAAAAGGCCAGCAACCACACCGCCAGCTTGTCGCCAAACTTGCCGTGCCAGAACTCGATGACCGCGGCGCGCAGGCAGAACCGGGAGCGCTGGGCGAAGAACCCGAAGGCCAGGCCGCACAACAAGCCGCCCACCGCCAGCACGGTGGGCTCACCAAAACGCTCGATCCAGCCGGTCCAGTCCATGGGCACTCCGTCCATCAAAACATGCGCATTTTTAGATGTTATGCCCGATGCCTGACGGATTCCTTGACGCGGCGCAACAAGCGGTGGGGCGCTAAGCTCCTGCAAAGGCAGCGCATTGCTGCTGAGAAAGGACTCCCATGGCCCTCCCCTGGCTGACCGCGCTGAAGGTGATTCCCTGGGGCGATGTGATCGAACACGCGCCCAAGGTGCTCAAGGGCGCCCGCGATCTGCTGGACCGGCAGCGGCGCGGCGCGGCCGTGACGCCGCCGCCCGACCCGCGTGACCACGTGATCCAGATGCCCGGCCCGACCGACCCGGCGCTGCGCGACCTGCAGCAGCGGCTGGCAGCGGCACGCGAGGACATCCAGCGCCTGCAGCAGACGCAGGACCAGATCACCCAGACCGTGGCCGAACTGGCCGAACAGAACACCCGGCTGGTGGCCGCGGTGGAACTGCTGCGCAAGCGCACCCGGCTGCTGATGGGCGCGGTGCTGGTGCTGGCGGTCGGGCTGGGCGCGCTGTACGTCAACGCCGCTTGAACGGCACCTGGTACAGCCAGACCGGCTTGCCGGGGACGGTCTCCAGCCGGGCCTGCGGCTTGTAGCCGGCGGCCTCGAACTCCAGGCTGGCCAGCCAGGCGCCGGGCGCCAGCTCGGCGGCGGCCTTGTCCATCGCGCGGGGCATGCTCTCGGGCCGCTGGAACAGGTAGACCAGGTCGCAGCCGGACCAGTCGCGCGCCCAGATGTCGGCCCGGCGCACCGTGGCGAACCGGCAGCGCAACCGGCACAGCACGGCCAGGGGCCAGCTCCACTCCCAGCCGTGGACCTGCGCGCGGGGGTACTGGCGGTGCAGCGCGATCAGGCCCGCGCCGAGCCCGCAACCCGCGTCCACCACCACCGCACCGTCGGGCAGCGGCGCCCGTTGCGCCAGGCCCTTCAAGGCGTCGGCGGGCGTGGGAAACAGCGGCGCGTCGCCCCAGCTGCCCAGCGGGTACAGGGCCAGCAGCAGGGCCAGCGGCAGCAGCCAGATCCAGCCCGGCACCGCACCCGCCGCACCGCTGGCCAGCAAAGAGAGCGGGAAGCCCGCCAGCATGAACAGGCGGCGCCAGGGCGTGCGCCCGGTCCAGGCGGCCAGGCCCGCGGCCAGCAGGGCAACGATGAAAGCCGCCACCGCACCCCACCCGGCCGCCCGCAGACCCACGAACAGCGCCCATGCGAGCGCCCAGGTCAGCAAGGCGGGAATCGGCCAGATCAGCATGCGGGCATTGTCACCGCTGGCTGCGCAGGCTCGCGTCGCAGCCAATGCCCGCCGCAATCCAGCGGCGGGCCAGCCGGCGCAGCAGCGGTGCCATCCAGCGCCAGCGCGGGCCGAGCACGCCCTCGGCGTCGCTGAGGGCGCCGCAGCGGTACAGGCGCTGGGCGTCGTCCCACCGCAGCGCGTCACAGGCCCCGTGGCGCCTGCGCGAGATCACCTGCCCCAGCGGGCAGGGCTCCGCCAGGCAGCACACACCGCAGCCGTTGCAGGGCGCGCCCTCGGCCGGCTGGGGTGGCGCGGCCGGGTGGATGTGGATGACCTGGTCGCGCGGCATGCCGTGCGCGTCAGGTCCGGGCGAGAACGGGGGCGAGCACCTTGCCGGTGTGTGTGCCCAGCGCCACCACCTCTTCGGGCGTCGCGGCCGCCACGATGCGCCCGCCGCCCGAGCCGCCTTCCGGTCCCAGGTCGATGATCCAGTCGGCCTCGGCCATCACGTCCAGGTCGTGTTCGATCACCACCACGCTGTGGCCACCGTCCACCAGGCGGTGCAGCACGCGGATGAGCTTTTCCACATCGGCCATGTGCAGGCCCACCGTGGGTTCGTCCAGCACGTACAGCGTGTGCGGCGCCTTCTGCCCGCGGCGGCCGATCTCGTCGCGCACCTTGCTCAGTTCGGTCACCAACTTGATGCGCTGCGCCTCGCCGCCGCTCAAGGTGGGTGAGGGCTGGCCCAGCGTCAGGTAACCCAGGCCGACGTCCTTGAGCAGTTGCAGCGGGTGGCTGATGGCGGGCATGGAGGCGAAGAACTCCACCGCCTCGTCCACCGCCATCTGCAGCACGTCGCCGATGTTCTTGCCCTTCCAGGTCACGGCCTGGGTCTCGGGGTTGAAGCGAGCGCCGTGGCAGACCTCGCAGGGCACTTTCACATCCGGCAGGAAGCTCATCTCGATGGTGCGCATGACCTGCCCTTCGCAGCCTGGGCAGCGGCCTTCGCCGGGGTTGAAGCTGAAACGGCCCGGCCCGTAGCCGCGCGCCTTGGCTTCGAGCGTGTCGGCGAACAGCTTGCGCACCGTGTCCCAGAAGCCGATGTAGGTGGCAGGACAACTGCGTGGCGTTTTGCCGATCGGCGTCTGGTCGACTTCCAGCACACGGTCCACGGTCTCGCTGCCCAGCAGCTTGCTGCAGCCGGTCCAGACGGGACGCGCGCCCTCGTTGTCCCAGGCCTGGCGGCCGGCAAAGGTGCTGCGCTGGGTCACGGCCGCGGCGGCGTTGGCCAGCAGCACATCGCGCGCCAGGGTGGACTTGCCAGAGCCACTGACGCCGGTAACGACCACGAGGCGCTTGAGCGGCACGTCCACGTCCACCTGCTGCAGGTTGTGCATGGTGGCGCCGCGCAGTTCGAGCTTGTCTGCTTCGGCGTGCACAGCACGGCGCGGCTGCAGCGGGTGCTTCATCGCGTGCAGCAGGTAGCGCCCGGTCAGCGAGTCGGGGCTGGCCGACAGGTCCGCCACCGAACCCTGTGCCACCACCCGGCCACCGCGTTTGCCCGCGCTGGGACCGATGTCGATGATGTGGTCGGCGCGGCGGATGGTGTCTTCGTCGTGCTCCACCACCACCAGGGTGTTGCCCATGTCGCCCAGCTTGTGCAGCGCGTCCAGCAGGATCTGGTTGTCGCGCGGGTGCAGGCCGATGGTCGGCTCGTCCAGCACGTAGCACACGCCCTGCAGGTTGGAACCCAACTGGGCGGCCAGGCGGATGCGCTGCGCCTCGCCACCGCTGAGCGTGGGGGCGCCGCGGTCGAGCGTGAGGTAGGAGAGGCCCACCTCTTCGAGGAAGGCCAGGCGGCTTTCGATTTCGGGCAGCAGGTCGCGGGCGATGTCCACCTCTCTGCCGCTCATGCCACCCTCGGCCATCAGCGCACGGACCTTCTGCCGGACGTCGCTGACCGAGAGCCGCGCGATGTCGGTGATGCCCATGCCGCCGAACTTCACCGCCCGCGCCTGCGCGTTCAGCCGCGTGCCCTCGCAACTCGGACAGGCCTCGTCGGTCAGGTCTTCCACCTCGGGCTCGGCAAAGCTTTGTTCGCGGCCCTTCTGGTCGTCGTCGCGCACCGAATCGTCCAGCGCCTTGCGCTGCTCGCGCGAAAGCTTGACGCCGGTGCCCACACAGTCCGGGCACCAGCCGTGCTTGCTGTTGTACGAGAACAGGCGCGGGTCCAGCTCGGGGTAACTGGTGGCACACACCGGGCAGGCGCGCTGGGTGGAGAACACCTCCAGCCGGCCCAGGGCGGCGGTGGACCGGCCTTCGGCCAGCGCGGGCGCCAGCCCGTCCAGATCGGTCAGAAGGTGCACCGTGCCCTTGCCCAGTTCCAGCACCTTGCTCAGCTGGGTGCGCAGCCAGGCTTCGTTGGCCGGGTCGACCACGCCGTCGGCCACCGGCAGTTCGATGGTGTGCTCCTTGAAACGGTCGATGCGCGGGAAGCCGGTGGTGGGCAGGAACTCGCCGTCCACCCGCAGGTGGGTGTAACCGCGCGGGCGGGCCCAGTCGGCCAGCTCGGTGTAGACGCCCTTGCGGTTGACCACCAGCGGCGCCAGCAGGCCGATGTGCCGGCCGCGGTAGCGCGTGAGGATGGCCGCGGCAATGCTCTCGGGGCTCTGCGGCATCACGGCCGCGCCGTCGTGCACGCAGTGCTGCGTGCCCAGCTTCACGTAGAGCAGGCGCAGGAAGTGCCAGACCTCGGTGGTGGTGCCCACGGTGGACTTGCGACCACCGCGGCTGAGCCGCTGCTCGATCGCCACCGTGGGCGGGATGCCGTAGACCGCATCCACTTCGGGCCGGCCGGCCGGCTGCACGATGCTGCGCGCGTAGGCGTTGAGCGATTCGAGGTAGCGCCGCTGGCCTTCGTTGAACAGGATGTCGAAAGCCAGCGTGGACTTGCCCGAACCGCTGACACCGGAGATCACATTGAACTGCCCGCGCGGAATGTCCACGCTCAGGTTCTGGAGGTTGTGCTCCTTGGCATTGACGATGCGGATGGCGTTGCTGTGCCGGTCCGCGCGGGCCGCCGCGGCCTGCTGGCGCTGCGGCTGCTTCAGATAGTCCACCAGGCGGCCTTCGTGCACCGCGTGCACCTCGCCCATGGACATCGCGTACTCGCGCAGCGCCTTGGCGGTGTGGCTGGTCTTGTGTTCGCGCACCTCTTCGGGCGGCCCTTCGGCCACCACCAGGCCACCGCCCGCGCCCCCCTCGGGGCCCAGGTCGATCAGCCAGTCGGCGCTGCGGATCACGTCCAGGTTGTGCTCGATCACGATCAGCGAATGGCCGGCTTCGAGCAGCCTGCGCAGCGAACGCATCAGCTTGGCGATGTCGTCAAAGTGCAGACCGGTGGTGGGCTCGTCAAACAGGAACAGCGTGCCCTTCTTCGCCAGCGCCTGCCGGCTGGCGGCGCTGTTCTTGGCCGCCTCGGCCAGGAAGCCGGCGAGCTTCAGGCGCTGCGCCTCGCCGCCCGAGAGCGTGGGCACCGGCTGGCCCAGCTTCACGTACTCCAGCCCCACGTCCACGATGGGCTGCAGCACGCGGATGACCTCGCGGTCGGCCTTGAACAGGTCCGCGGCCTCGCTCACGGTGAGTTCGAGCACATCGGCCACGTTGAGCAGGCGCCCACCGCGTTCGATGCGCACCTCCAGCACCTCAGGGCGGTAACGCTTGCCGTCGCAGTCCGGGCAGCGCAGGTAGACGTCGGAGAGGAACTGCATCTCCACGTGCTCGAAGCCTGAGCCGCCGCAGGTGGGGCAGCGCCCGTCGCCGCTGTTGAAGCTGAACTTGGCCGCGGTGTAGCTGCGCTGACGCGACAGCGGCGCGTCGGCGAACAGGGAGCGGATGGCGTCCCAGGCGCCCACGTAGCTGACTGGGTTGGAACGCGCGGTCTTGCCGATGGGCGACTGGTCCACATAAACCACCTCGCTCAGGAAATCGGCCCCCAGCAGGCGGTCGTGCGCGCCCGGCGTTTCGGTGGCCTTGCCGAAGTGGCGCAGCAGCGCGGGCGCGAGCACGTCCTGGATCAGCGTGGACTTGCCTGAGCCGGACACGCCAGTGACCACGGTCAGGCGCTGCAGCGGGAACTCGACGCAGACGTTTTGCAGGTTGTGCTCGCGCGCGCCTTCGAGGATGAGGCGCGGCGTGCTGTCGGTGACCATGCGCTTGAAGCCCATGCCCACGGTCTTGCGCGCGCCCAGGTAAGCGCCGGTCAGGGTGTCGGCGCTGCGGATGGCCTCGGGCGTGCCGTCGAACACGATCTGCCCGCCGCGCTCGCCGGGCCCTGGGCCCATGTCGATCAGGCGGTCGGCAGCCAGCATCACGGCGGGGTCGTGCTCGACCACCACCAGGGTGTTGCCGGCGTCGCGCAGGCGCAGCATGGCGTCGTTGATGCGCGCCATGTCGCGCGGGTGCAGGCCGATGCTGGGCTCGTCCAGCACGAACAGCGTGTTGACCAGCGAGGTGCCGAGCGCGGTGGTGAGGTTGATGCGCTGCACCTCGCCGCCACTCAGCGTGCGGCTCTGCCGGTCCAGCGTGAGGTAGCCGATGCCGACCTCGCACAGGTAGCGCAGGCGGGTGTTGATTTCCTCGAACAGCAGCTTGAGCGCCTGCTGTTCGCCGCCCTCACCGCCGCTGCCCGCCAGCGTGGTGGCCAGGTCGTCG
>NZ_JBPCSJ010000297.1:0-5605 GCF_051007235.1 Hydrogenophaga sp.
GCTCGATCTGGGTCGGCGCGAGGTGAACGAACTGCATGTCGAGGCGGGTCACAAGCTCAATGGCTCCTTCATTCGGGAAGGGCTGGTGGACGAATGCCTGCTGTACCTGGCGCCCAAACTGCTGGGCCAGGGCTCCGGCGTGGCCCACTTTGGCCCGCTCGCGAGCCTGGGTGAAGGGCCGACATTGAATTTTCATTCGGTGGACAGGGTCGGTGACGACCTGCGCATCGTGGCGCGCGTGAACGGACGCGACGCCTTCCTGCACGCCTGAGCCCGCGGACCAGCAGACGCCGACCTGGCCAACGCTGGACACGCTCCAGGTTTTCTGCAGTGGTCGCAGGCATGGTGCTGGCTGGTGCAGTCAGGCCTAGCCTCTCACTGAAAGGCAAGGTGTTCGATCGGGCGCAGGGGCATTTGTGCACCGGCAAGCCCTCATCCGGGCCGGGCCCTGCAAACCCTGCGAAAATACGCGGATGTTCACCGGCATCATCACCGGCGTGGGGCGGATCGCCGCCCTCCACGCCCTCGGCAGTTCTTTGGACCACGGCAAGCGCCTGACGGTGGAGGCGCCTGCGGGCTTCCTCGACGACGTCGGACTGGGCGACAGCATCGCCCTCAACGGCGCCTGCATGACGGTCACCTCGCTGGACCTGCCCCAGCACCGCTTCACCATCGATATCTCGGTCGAATCCCTGTCGAAGACGACCGGGCTGGACCAGGTCGATCAGCGGATCAACCTCGAAAAAGCCCTCCGGGCACACGACCGGCTGGGTGGTCACATCGTGTCCGGCCACGTGGACGGTCTGGGCACCGTCACCCACTTTGAACGCGTGGGCGAAAGCTGGGAACTGCGCGTGATGGCGCCGCCCGAACTGGGCAAATACCTCGCCTACAAAGGCTCCATCACGGTCAACGGGGTGAGCCTGACGGTCAACAGCGTGGCCGATTCGGCCGACGGTTGCACCTTCAGCATCAACCTCATTCCCCACACCGTGGACCACACCTCGCTCGGCCAGCTCGTTGCGGGCACCCGGGTCAACCTCGAAATCGACACCGTGGCCCGCTACGTGGAGCGCATGCTCAGCGCGGGCCAGTCCGACACGCCCAAGGAAAACGCATGAACGCCCCCCAAACCCTGGCCCCGGTGGCCATCTCCTCGGTCGAAGACATCGTGGCCGACATGCGGGCCGGCCGCATTGTGATCCTGGTCGATGATGAGGACCGCGAGAACGAAGGCGACCTGGTGCTCGCGGCCGACCATGTCACGCCCGAAGCCATCAACTTCATGGCCCGTTTCGGCCGTGGCCTGATCTGCCTGACGCTCTCGCGCGAGCGTTGTGAACAACTCAACCTGCCGCCGATGGTGGCGCGCAACGGCGACAAGAAAGGCACGGCCTTCACCGTGTCGATCGAGGCGGCTGAGGGCGTGACCACCGGCATTTCGGCCGCCGACCGCGCCCGCACCGTACAAGCCGCCGTGGCCCCCAACGCCACCGCCGACGACCTGGTGCAACCCGGTCACATCTTCCCGCTGCAGGCGGTTGAAGGCGGGGTGCTCATGCGAGCCGGCCACACCGAGGCCGGATGCGACCTGGCCGCCATGGCCGGCTGCAGCCCGGCCTCGGTGATCTGCGAGATCATGAAAGACGACGGCACCATGGCCCGCCTGCCGGACCTGCAGCTGTTCGCGGCCGAACACGGCCTGAAGATCGGCACCATCGCCGACCTGATCGAGTACCGCAGCCGCAACGAAAGCCTGGTGCAGAAGGTCGGTACCCGTCCCCTCAACACCGCCTTTGGTACTTTCACCGCCCACGCCTTCCGCGACCAGCCCAGCGGCGCCCTGCACCTGGCCCTGGTCAAGGGTCAGTGGGCGCCCGAACAGAGCGTGGCCGTGCGCGTGCACGAGCCGCTGTCGGTGCTGGACGCGCTGGAAGTGGGCCGCTCCATGCACAGCTGGAGCATGGAAGCGAGCCTGCGCCACATCAGCGAAGCCGGTGCCGGCGTGGCGGTGCTGCTCAACTGTGGCGAGTCGGCCGAACAGCTGCTGGCACAGTTCGAAGGCACGGCCCGTTCAGCCCAGGCGCCTGAGCGGGGCCGCATGGACCTTCGCACCTATGGCGTGGGTGCGCAGATCCTGCGCGAATGCGGCGTGCACAAGATGCAGCTCATGGGCAACCCGCGCCGCATGCCCAGCATGACCGGCTACGGCCTCGAAATCACCGGCTACCTCGCCCGCACGGCGGCCTGATCCCATCTCACAGAAAGACACCACCATGTTTGGCGCAGACAAAGGCAGCACACAGCCCCTGGACGGCAAAAAGTTGGCCATCGGCATCGTCCAGGCCCGCTTCAACGAGGGTATCACCAACGCTCTGTACGAGGCCTGCCACGCAGAGCTGATCGCCCTGGGCGTGCAGGAGAAAAACATCAAGCGCGTGACCGTGCCTGGCGCACTGGAAGTGCCCATCGCGCTGCAGGCCCTGGCCGAGCAGGACGACTTCGACGCGCTGATCGCACTGGGCTGCATCATCCGCGGCGAGACCTACCACTTAGAGATCGTCTCCAACGAGTCTGGCGCCGGTGTGACGCGGGTGTCGCTGGAAACGCACACCCCCATCGCCAACGCCATCCTGACCACCGAGAACGTGTCGCAGGCGGTCGCCCGCCAGGAAGAAAAAGGCCGCGACGCGGCCCGCGTCGCCATCGAGATGGCGCACCTGCTGGCCAGCATCGGTTGACCATGAGCACCGAACCGATCAAACCCCGCAAGGCCGCCGACAAGTCGGCCCGCACCCGCGCACGCGAATTCGCCCTGCAGGCGCTCTACCAGTACCTGGTGGGCCGCAACGAGGCCACCGACATCGACGCCTTCACCCGCGACCTCAGCGGTTTCCACAAGGCCGACAGCTTGCACTACGACGCCCTGCTGCACGGCTGCATCACCCAGGCGGCGGCGGCCGACGCGCTGGTGAGCCCCTTGCTGGACCGGCCGCTGGCCGAGATTTCCCCCATCGAACGCGGCGTGCTGTGGATCGGTGTCTACGAGTTGCAGCACTGCCCCGACGTGCCCTGGCGCGTGGTCATCAACGAATGCATCGAGCTGGCCAAGTCCTTCGGTGGCACCGATGGACACAAGTACGTCAACGGCGTGCTGCACAAGCTGGCCGAGCGACTGCGCCCGCTGGAAGTGGCCCAGGCTCCCGCGAAGGCACCGGTCCGCAAATCCAGGCCGGCGATCGACACGCCCGCGGGCGAATAAGCGCGGCGGCCGGTCCATGCGGATTTCGCAGCGCGCCCAGCGGGTTGAACCCTTTTACGTGATGGAGCTGGCCAAGGCGGCCAGTGACATGGCCTCGCGCGCCCGCCCGGGCGATCGGCCCATGATCCGGCTCAACATCGGCGAACCGGATTTCACCGCGCCACCGCTGGTGCAAGCCGCGGCCGAACGCGCCATCCGCGACGGGCGCAGCCAGTACACCGACGCCACCGGTCTGCCCGCACTGCGCGAGGCCATCAGCGGCTGGTACCGCAGCCGTTTCGGTCTGCAGATCGACCCGGCCCGTATCGTGGTCACCGCCGGCGCCTCGGCGGCGCTGCAACTGGCCTGCCTGGCGCTCATCGACGCGGGCGACGAGGTGCTGATGCCCGACCCCAGCTACCCCTGCAACCGACAGTTCGTGCAGGCGGCCGAGGGGCGCGCGGTGCTCGTCCCGTCCGGCCCCGAAAACCGCTTCCAGCTCAGCGCCGAACAGGTGGCACAGGCCTGGGGCCCCGCCACGCGCGGCGTGCTGCTGGCCTCGCCGTCCAACCCGACCGGCACCAGCATCGCGCGCGATGAACTCGAACGCATCGCCCGCTTCGTGCGCGAACGCGGCGGCATCACCCTGGTGGACGAGATCTACCTGGGCCTGAGCTACGAAGACGCCTTTGGCCACAGCGCACTGGGCCTGCCCGACGGCCTGGGCGACGAGGTCATCAGCATCAACAGCTTCAGCAAGTACTTCAACATGACCGGCTGGCGCCTGGGCTGGCTGGTGCTGCCGCCCGCTCTGGTGCCGGTCGTCGAGCGCCTGGCGCAAAACCTGTTCATCTGCGCCAGCACCATCGCCCAGCACGCAGCGCTGGCGTGCTTCGCGCCCGACAGCCTGGCCGAATACGAGCGTCGCCGCGCCGAGTTCAAGGCCCGGCGCGACTTCTTCATTCCCGAACTCGACCGCCTGGGCCTGCGCGTGCCGGTGATGCCCGACGGCGCCTTCTACGCCTGGGCCGACGTGCGCGGCCTGTGCGAGCGTTGGGGCATTCCCCTGCAAGGCGCAGATGGCGCCGCCGGCGGCAGCTGGACGCTGGCCTTCGAGCTGATGCAGCGCTGCCAGATCGCCGCCACCCCGGGTCGCGATTTCGGCCAGGCCGAGCCCCAGCACTGGCTGCGCTTTTCCACCGCCAACGCCTTGCCCCAGCTGCGGGAGGCGGTGGTGCGGCTGGAGGCCGCGCTGTGACAACGCAGGCCATCGACACAGCGGCCCCGCCGCCGGGCCGCCCCAAGGCGGGGCCAGCCCCCCTGGGGGGCAGCGACCCGCACAGCGGCGGAGCGTGGGGCCATACCTTTCAGTGGCCCGTCAGGGTGTACTGGGAAGACACCGACGCCGGTGGCATCGTCTTCTACGCGAACTTCCTCAAGTTCTTTGAACGCGCACGCACCGAATGGCTGCGCGAGCTCGGCCTGGGCCAGCAGGCCCTGCGCGAGCAGACCGGCGGCATGTTCGTGGTCAGCGACTGTGCCCTGCGCTACCGCCAGAGCGCGCGGCTCGACGATTTACTGCTGGTCACAGCTTCGCCGGTCGAGATCGGCAAAGCCTCGCTTACGATTGCGCAGAGCGCGCTCCTGAAACCGCAGCAGGCCGGTGAAGAACCCACGCTGCTGTGCGAAGGCAGCATCCGCATCGGCTGGGTCGACGCCGCCACCCTGCGGCCGCAGCGCATCCCCGCCGCGGTGCTGCAGGTGCTGCAAGCCAGTGGCGCCGCGCCCGCCCCCACCACCTGAACCAAACCCGCCATGAACCAAGACCTGTCCATCGTCCAGTTGCTGCTCCACGCGAGCTGGGTGGTCCAGGCCGTGGTGGCCCTGCTGATCGGCGTGTCCATCGTCAGCTGGGCCGCCATCTTCCGCAAACTGTTTGCGCTCAGCCGCGTGCGCGCCCGCAACGAGACCTTCGAGCGCGATTTCTGGTCCGGCGGCAACCTCAACGAGCTCTACAACACCGCCGCCCAGCCCAACCGGGAGGGTGGCCCCATCGAGCGCATCTTCGCCAGCGGCATGCGTGAGTACCAGAAGCTGCGCGAGCGCCGCATCACCGACAGCGGGGCCCTGCTGGACGGCGCGCGCCGCGCCATGCGCGCCAGCCTGCAACGCGAGATGGACGCGCTGGAAGCCAACCTGGCCTTCCTGGGCACGGTCGGCTCCGTCGCCCCGTACGTGGGTCTGTTCGGCACCGTGTGGGGCATCATGCACGCCTTCACGGGCCTGGCTTCGCTGGCGCAGGTGACGCTGGCCACCGTGGCGCCTGGCATTGCCGAGGCGCTGGTGGCCACCGCCATCGGCCTG
>NZ_JBPCSJ010000298.1:0-10910 GCF_051007235.1 Hydrogenophaga sp.
GCCGGGATGCCGACGAGCGCTGCCATGCCGAAGCCGATGGCCACGCGCTGCAGCGAGGCCAGCACGTTCCAGCCCACGCCCTGGTCGTTCGGGCCGTTGCGGTAGAACGGATCGGAGAACACCTGCACCGCCTGCGCCCAGGTCTCGGCCGGCTTGGGGATGCCGCTGTCGCTGGTGGAGGCAATCGCCTGCCACACCAGCACCAGCAGGGCCAGGCCCAGCATCGGTGGCAACACCGCCATCCAGAAACCGCGGAAATCGCGCGCCGGTTTCTTGGGTGCCGGTGCGGCGGTGGCGGTAGGCGTCGGTGCGGTCATGTTTTGGGCGGTGGGTGACAACGTGGCACTGGCGGCTGGCGCGGCCGGTGCTTCCAGCGGTGAATGAAAAACAGCGGCAACCATGGTGGATGTCCTTTCAGAGCAACGAACGAAATGCCTTCAACCCAGAACGCTGCGGAACCGGCTTTGCCGGGCCGCCAGCGTTGCCCCCCTTGGGGGGTGACGGCCGAAGGCCGGCGCGGGGGGTTACGCCTTGATACTGAAGCCGTCGGCGTACTTGGCCGGGTCTTTGCCGTCCCACACCACACCGTCCATCAGCTTGCTGCTGCGCAGCGACTCCTTGGGCACGCTGATGCCCATGGCGCCGGCGACCGACTTGTACAGCTCGATCTGGTTGACCTGCTTGGCGACGGCAAGGTAGTCCGGGTGGCTCTTGATCAGCCCCCAGCGCTTGTGCTGCGTGACGAACCACATGCCGTCGGACAGGTACGGGAAGTTGACCTTGCCGTCGTTGAAGAACTTCATGTGGTTGGGGTCGTCCCAGGTCTTGCCCAGGCCGTTCTGGTAGCGGCCCAGGATGCGCTGGTTGATCGCGTCCACCCCGGTGTTGATGTAGGCCTTCTGCGCCACGGTCTCGGCCATCTTCAGTTTGTTCTGCAGGCCGGCATCGATCCAGCGGCTGGCTTCCAGCACGGCCATCATCACGGCGCGCGTGGTGTTGGGGTACTTCTTCATGAAGTCCGCCGAGGTTCCCAGCACCTTTTCGGGGTGGTCCTTCCAGAGGTCCTGCGTGGTGTTGGCCGTGATGCCGATGCCGTCCATGATGGCGCGGTGGTTCCAGGGCTCGCCCACGCAGAAACCGTCCATGTTGCCCACGCGCATGTTGGCCACCATCTGCGGCGGCGGCACGGTGATCAGTTTGGCGCCCGACAGTGGGTTGATGCCGGCCGCGGCCAGCCAGTAGTGCATCCACATGGCGTGGGTGCCGGTCGGGAAAGTGCCCGCGAAGGTGTACTCGCGCTTGTTGGCGGCCATGAACTTGGCCAGCGACGGACCGTCCACCGCGCCCTTGTCGGCCAGCGCCTTGCTCAGGGTGATGGCCTGGCCGTTGTTGTTCAGGTTCATCAGCACAGCCATGTCTTTCTTGGGACCGGCCGTGCCCATGTGCAGGCCGTAGACCAGGCCATAGAGCACGTGGGCGAAGTCCAGTTCGCCGTTGACCAGCTTGTCGCGCACGCCGGCCCAGCTCGCTTCCTTGGTGGGGACGATGGTGACGCCGTACTTCTTGTCGAAGCCCAGCACGTTGGCCATCACCACGCTGGCGCAGTCGGTCAGCGGGATGAAGCCGATCTTGACTTCGGTCTTTTCGGGCGCGTCAGAGCCGGCGGCCCAGACGCCGCTGTGGCCCAGGGTGGAGAAGAAGGTGGCGGCGGCCGCCCCCTTCTTGATGAAGTCGCGGCGCGAGGCTTCGACCGGTGCCGCGGTGTCGGGCGCGGCGGGCACGGTCAGGGTGGTGGGGGTGGTGCTGCTTGCGGTCATGTCCAACTCCTTCAGGGTCAAAAAACCGGGGGCCAAAAGCACAACGGCGTCCATCGCGTGACCTGCGCTGCAGCAGGTCGGCAATGGACGCCGTTGTCCGTGTCTGGGAAGACGTATCAGGTGGGAACCGCCATTGGCCCCCGCCCGTTGACAGTCCCTATGCAGGGAGCGTGCCAGGTGTCGGGTTTACCCGTGGATGGTGTGCAGGTGCCTGATTTCAAAAGAAAAACCACTGTCTGGGGCCGGTCGGCAGGCGGGGAGGCGGGCGCCCTGTCTTGGTGCGCTTGCCCGCGGCGGGGCGGCCGTGGCACGTTCCTTGTGCGCTGCAGCAGGGCGGGGCGCCCCGGCCACGGTGCGCGCTGTCAGAGCGGCCGCTCGGGCAGCACCTCGGCCATGGAGAGCACGGCCTCGGCCACCTCGATCAGGCGGCGGTTCTGGTTCATGGCCATCTGGCGCATGGTCTTGTGCGCGGCGTCTTCGCTCAGGTGGCGGTGGGCCATCAGCAGGCCCTTGGCGCGTTCGATGGTCTTGCGCTCGTTCAGGCTGGCGCGCACGGTGTCCAGCTCGTCGCCCATGTGCTGCAGGCGCTGCGCCTGGTCGCGCACCAGTTCGAGGATGGAGCGCTCCACCTGCGGGCCGTAGGGCTGGCCGGGTTGCGCCAGCGTCACCGGCAGCGGCGGGGCCTTGCCCGCGTCGTCTTCAAAAAAGTCCTCGTCCTGTGGCGGTGTGTCGGTGGTCGCGCCCGCCACGCTGATCTGCAGGCGTTCGAAGGCCGCCAGGTCCAGTTCGGCGGCGCGCACGCGCTGGCCACACAGGGCCAGCAGCTCGGCGGCCAGGGCGTCTTCCACCGTTTTCATGGCGTCGATGCGGCGGGTGCAGGCATCGAACCAGGTCTGGCTGGTGCCGGCATCCAGGGCGGCGCCGTCGGGTGCGGTGCCCAGGATGCGGCGCAGCCGTTCCAGGCTGGCCAGGATGTCGGGCCGCTGCGCCATCTGCCAGACCTGCTGCAGCGGATCGCTGGCGAAATCGCTGAACACCTGCAGGCAGCGCTCCTGCGAGTCGATCAGGTGCAGCAGGCGCTGCTGCCCATCGGCGTGGGCGCGACCAGCGGCGAACAGGGCCGAGCCGGTGGCCCGTTCCTGGCCGGCGAATTCCTTGCCCTGCATGAAATTGAACAGCGCCACCAAGTGGCGCGAGATGCCCGGGTCCCAGGCGCTGTCGGCGGCTTCGAACACCACCGCCAGCAGTGCGTTGACCAGGCGGATGTAGGCCGCCGTGGCCCGGGCGGCGTCCCATGTCTGTGTTTGCACCCGTTCGCGCAGGCGTGGCAGGGCGCCCAGGCCCTGCAGCGCGTAGGCGATGCGGCCGAACAGCCGGGCGCGGTGGCCACTTTGCGCGGCCTCGGTGTCCATCTGCTCGAAGCAGGCCAGCACCTCGGCCTGCAGCACCAGGCTGTGCTCCACCTGCTCGCGGCGTTCCACCGCCCAGCGCTGGCCCTGCGACGCCAGGTACAGGTTGGACAGGCCCCGCTCGCGCTGCAGGGCGTGCACCAGCCGCGCCACCGCGTTGACCAGTTCGCTGGTCAGCGCCAGTTGCCGCAAACCGGCGATCTCGCAGCGCTTGGCCGCCATCAAAAAACTCAGAGCCGATTTCATGCCCTCAGCGGCAGCAACATTCGTGCCGATAGGTCAAGCACCCCCTGCGCGGCTGACGCGGCTTCCCCCTCTCTGGCGCGCCTTCGGCGCTGGGAGGGGATGCACCCTATGGCCGGGCGGAGCCCGTTCCATGGGTGCCCTGGGTAGAGGCACCTCGCGCCGGAGCGGAGGGCGGCCCCTCTTTCGCCCTCTCCCTTTGGGAGAGGGCGGGGGTGAAGGCAACGCTTGCCAGTGCCTCGCCTGATAGCGGGTCTTTCTCCAGCAGCGGAGCCCGTTCGCACAAAGCCCGAACGGGCCGATGCCGGAACGTCAGGCCGGGGTCATGCCGTGCTGCCGCTTGAGGTCGGCCGTGGCCGGGCTCGCCGCGAAGTCCAGGAAGGTCTGCACCGCCGCCGCCTGCGGGCTGACCGTGGCGCGCGCGGCCGAGAAGGTGGTGACGATCTGCACCGCCTCGGGCAGGCCGCCGATGACCTGTATGCCCGGCACGCCCATCATTTCGCTGAGCTGCTGGAAGCCCAGCGCCACCTCGCCCCTGGCCACCAGCGAACCGACCGAGATGCCCGGCGGCGGTGTGACGATGCGCGGGGCGATCTGCTGCGCAATGCCCCAGCGCTCGAACAGGGCCGCCAGCTGCACGCCGCTGGGGCCGGTCGAGTAGCCCAGCGTGGGTGCGGCCAGCACGGCGGCTTTCAGCGCGGCTTCGGTCGAGATGTCGGGCAGCGGCGCGCCGGCCGGCACGGCCACCGCCACCGCCGAATGCACCAGGTCCACCCGGGTGTCGGCCACCACATGGCCGCTGGTGGCGAGCCTGGCGATGGCGTCGGACGCCAGGGCCACGATGTCGAAGGCCTCGCCGGCCACCACGCGCTTGGCCGCGTCCACGCCGCCCACCGAGGTGATGGCGACGCCGGTGTCCGGGTGCTGCTGCGCGAACGCGGCCACCAGGTCGGCCAGCAGGGCCTTGGTGGCCATGGATGAGATCAGGGTCAGGGTGGTCTGGGGCATGGCGGTCGCGTGGATTCGGTGTGGACCCGCCAGCCTATCAAAGCGCGCCCCGCCTGACCCGTGGCGGGACCATCTTTCTGTTATCAGGCTGCGGCATGGAGGGCGGGGTCGCCCTCGGTTGCAGCTGTGGTGGCCGCCGGCATGAGCTGTGCCCGCACCGACACCACCGAGCCGATCATGATCAGCGCCGGCGGCCGCACCTGGTGGCGCAGCGCGAGCGAGGGCAGCTCGGCCAGGGTGCCGGTGATGCAGCGCTCGTCGGGCAGGGTGGCCTTTTCCACCAGCGCGGCCGGCGTGTCGGCCGGCAGGCCGTGGGCCACCAGCTGGCGGCAGATCTCGGGCAGGTTGTTCACGCCCATGTAGAGCACAACCGTCTGGTTCGGACGTGCAAGCAGGTCCCAGTCCATGTCGAGCTGGCGGTTCTCGCGCAGGTGGCCGGTGGACAGCACCAGCGAGCAGGCGTGGTCGCGGTGGGTGAGCGGGATGCCGACCGACGCCGCGGCGCCCTGCGCGGCCGTGAGGCCGGGCACCACGGTGAACGGGATGCCCTGCGCGGCCAGGGCCTGCGCTTCTTCACCGCCACGGCCGAAGATGTAGCCGTCGCCACCCTTGAGCCGCAGCACCGCGCGCCCGCTGCGCGCCAGACGCACCATGAGTTCGATGATGTCGCCCTGCGGCAGCGTGTGGCGGGACGATTCCTTGCCCACGTACACGCGCTCGGCGTCGGGTGGCAGGAAGGCCAGCACGGCCGGGCTGACGAGGTGGTCGTACAGCACCAGCGACGCGGCCTGCAAGGCCTTGACGGCCTTGAGCGTGAGCAGCTCCGGATCGCCCGGGCCGGCGCCCACCAGGGTGACGGTGCCGGGGGCCTGTGCCTGCAAGTGCGGGGTGTGGGCGGCTGCGATCAGCAGGTGGCTGGCGTCCATCGCGCTCATGGCGTTTCTCCTGTGGGTCTTGTGTGGGGCGTCTGTGGGGCTTGGGGTCATTGTTCGCAAGCCATCGCGGCGCGTCCTTGAACCAGTTCAAGGACAGGGCGCGGCCCCTTGCCGACCATGTGCCCAGCTCGCGCAAAGGCCTTGGACAGCTGCCCGGCGAGCGGTTCCGGTGTCCCGGGGAGGGCCCGGATCACCACCACAGCTGATCCGAACGGAGAGAGAGAAACCCATGAAAGCCACTCAGATCGTGCTGTCCTCGCTGGCCATGGCCGCGATGCTGGTCGCAGGCAGCGCCGTTGCCCAGGACAAGAAGAATCTCACCCAGCCCGAAGCCAACTACCAGGCCGGCGGGTCGCCCCTGGCGGGCGAGCCGATGTACCAGTCGACCAACCCCAAGGCCCCGCCGATGACGCAGGCCGAGTTCGACACCGCGCGCAAGATCTACTTCGAGCGCTGCGCCGGCTGCCACGGCGTGCTGCGCAAGGGCGCCACCGGCAAGCCGCTGACCCCCGACATCACCCAGGGCAAGGGCACCGACTACCTCAAGGTCTTCATCGCCTACGGCTCGCCGGCCGGCATGCCCAACTGGCAGACCAGCGGCGAGATGAGCGAGAAGGAAGTGGACCTGATGGCCCGCTACATCCAGCACGACGCGCCGACGCCGCCCGAGTACAGCATGGCCGACATGAAGGCCACCTGGAAGGTCATCGTCCCGCCCGAGAAGCGGCCGACGAAGAAGATGAACAACTACAACATCACCAACATCTTCAGCACCACGCTGCGCGACACCGGTGAGGTGGCGCTGATCGACGGCGACACCAAGCAGATCATCAACATCGTCAAGACCGGCTACGCGGTGCACATCTCCCGCCTGTCGGCCTCGGGTCGCTACCTGTTCGTGATCGGGCGCGACGCCAAGATCAACATGATCGACCTGTGGATGGAAAAGCCTGACAACGTGGCCGAGATCCGCACCGGCCTGGAAGCGCGTTCGGTGGAGACCAGCAAGTACAAGGGCTTTGAAGACAAGTACGCGATCGCCGGTTCCTACTGGCCGCCCCAGTTCTTGATCATGAACGGCGACACGCTGGAGCCGCTGAAGATCATCTCCACCCGCGGCAACACGGTGGACAAGCAGGAATACCACCCCGAGCCGCGCGTGGCCTCCATCGTGGGCAGCCACTACAAGCCCGAGTTCGTGGTGAACGTCAAGGAAACCGGCCAGACCCTGCTGGTGGACTACTCCAACATCGACGCGCTCAAGGTCACGACGATTGGCACCGCGCGCTTTCTGCACGACGGCGGCTTGGACTCGACCAAGCGCTACTTCATGGTGGCGGCCAACAACAGCAACAAGATCGCGGCGGTGGACCTGAAAGAAGGCAAGCTGACCCAGCTGATCGACGTGGGCAAGATCCCCCACCCGGGCCGCGGCGCCAACTTCACCCACCCGACCTACGGGCCGGTCTGGTCCACCGGCCACCTGGGCGACGACAGCATCTCGCTGATCGGCACCGACCCGGTCAAGCACCCCAAGAGCGCCTGGAAAGTGGTGCAGACCCTGACCGGCCAGGGCGGTGGTGCGCTGTTCATCAAGAGCCACCCCAAGAGCACCCACCTGTACTCGGACTCGCCGCTCAACCCCGACCCGAAGATCTCGCAATCGGTCGCGGTGTACGACATCAACAACCTGGCCAAGGGCTACACCGTGCTGCCGATCGCCGAGTGGGCGGGCATCCAGGACGACGGCGCCAAGCGCGTCGTGCAGCCCGAGTTCAACAAGGCCGGTGACGAGGTCTGGTTCTCGGTCTGGAGCGCCAAGAACAAGCAGAGCGCGCTGGTGATCGTGGACGACAAGACGCTCAAGCTCTAGGCCGTGATCAAGGACCCGCGCCTGATCACGCCGACCGGGCACTTCAACGTGCACAACACCCAGCACGATGTGTATTGAGGACTCCCCCCTGCGCCGCTGACGCGGCTTCCCCCCTCCGTGGCGCGCCTGCGGCGCTTCGAGGGGGGACGGCCCCTGTGGCCCGGCGGAGCCGGTTCCACGGGGCCCCTGGAGTGAAGTCACTTCGTTGTTGTTGTGTTCTTTCTTTTGGAGAGCTTCATGAAGAAACTGAATCTGCTGTTGCTGGCGTCGTTCATGGCGCTGGGTTCTGGCGCTGCGTTCGCCGATGGCGAGGCGGCCTTGAACAAGTCCGGGTGCATGGCCTGCCATGCCAAGGACAAGAAGCTGGTCGGGCCTTCGTTCAAGGACATCGCGGCCAAGTACAAGGGGCAGGACGTCTCGGCCAAGCTGTTCGACAAGGTCCGCAAGGGCGGGTCGGGCACCTTCGGGCCCATCCCCATGTCGCCCAACGGGCCCGACAAGATCGCCGACCCCGACCTCAAGGACGCCGTCGCGGTGATCCTCAAGTCCTGATCCGGGAGGCCTGCCGTGCTGCGTGTCGCTGCTGTCCTGTCTGCGCTGCTGCTGGGGCCCGTGTCGGCCTTCGCGCAGTCGGCGCCTGCGCCCGATGCCTCGCGTGCCCGCGAGCTGGTGCGCATGGTGCGGCAGGACTGCGGTTCGTGCCACGGCATGCGCCTGACCGGCGGCCTCGGCCCGGCGCTCACGCGCGAGGCCCTGGCCGATTTCCCCATTGACAGCCTGGCCGCCGTGATCTTCCATGGCCGGCCGGGCACCCCCATGCCGCCCTGGAAGGCGATGCTCAGCGAGCCTGAGGCACGCTGGATCGCGCTGCGCCTGCAGCAGGGCTTTCCGGAAGAAAGTGAAGGTGTTCGATGAAGCGCCGCGAATGGCTGGCCGCTGCGGCCACCCTGTCTTCTGTCGCCGCGTTCGGCAGCCTCACCGGTTGCGCCGCGCCCGTGCTGCGCGGCACCGGCGACCTGGGCGTGGTCATCGGCCGCGCCAACGGCACGCTGTACCTGGTGGACACCTCCACCCGCGCGCTGATCGGCGAGGTGCCCGGCCTGGGCGACCTGTCCCACGCCTCGGTGGTGTTCTCGCGCGACGGTCGTTACGCCTACGTGTTCGGGCGCGACGGCGGGCTGACCATGGTCGACCTCCTCACCCAGCGCATCACCCACCGTGTGATGCAGGCCGGCAACTCCATCGGCGGCGCCATCAGTGCCGACGGCACGCTGGTGGCGGCGCAGAACTACACGCCCGGCGGCGTGAAGGTGTTCGACGCGCGCACGCTGGAACTCGTCGCTGACATTCCGGCCGAATACGCGCCCGGCAAGCCCGAGACCGAGCGCCGGGCCGCTCCAAGCTCGGGCGAGATCCCCCTCGGGGGGCCGGCGTCCGAAGGCGCCGGGGGGCTCCAACGTTCTCGCGTCGTCGGCCTGGTCGATCTGCCGGGCCGGCGTTTCGCCTACAGCCTGTTCGACGCCGACGCGATCTGGGTCACCGACTGTTCGGACCCGAAGCGCGTCACCACCCACAAATTCGACGCCATCGGCCGCCAGCCCTACGACGCTCTGGTCACACCCGATGGCCGCCACTACATCGCCGGCCTGTTCGGTGAAGACGGTCTGGCGATGCTCGATCTCTGGGCCGATCAGCCCAAGGTGCGCCGCATCCTCGGCGGCTATGGCAAGGGCCAGGAGTCGCTGCCGGTCTACAAGATGCCGCACCTGCGCGGCTGGGCCGTGGCCGGGCGCCGCGCCTACCTGCCCGCCATCGGCCGGCACGAGGTGCTGGTGGTGGACACCGACAGCTGGCAGGAGGTGGGCCGCATCCCGGTGGCGGGCCAGCCGGTGTTCGTGATGGCGCGGCCCGACGGCCGCCAGGTCTGGGTCAACTTCGCCGTGCCCGACTACCACCGCGTGCAGGTCATCGACACCCAGCGTCAGCAGATCGTGCAGACGCTGGAGCCTGGCAAGGCTGTGCTGCACATGGAATTCACCCCGCGTGGCGACGCGGTGTGGATCAGCAGCCGCGACGAGAACCGTGTGAGCGTGGTCGACACGCAGAGCTTTGCCACCCGCGCGCGGCTGGATGTCCCCGCACCCAGCGGCATCTTCTTTACCTCGCGCGCTGCGCGCATGGGGTTCTGAGCCATGGATGCCGCCGTGAACCCCGCGATGCGCGCCGCCATGCAACCCGAGCTGCGTCTGCTCAACGACTGGCAGCACGGTTTCCCGCTGTGCCGCGACCCGTTCGGTGAACTCGGCACGCAGACCGGTCTGTCGCGCGATCAGGTGCTGATCACGCTGCGCCTGGCGCAGGACGACGGCCGCCTCAGCCGCATCGGCGGCGTGTTCGCCCACGGCAGCGGCGGCGACGCGGTGCTGGCCGCCATGGCCGTGCCGGCCCACCGCATCGACGACGTGGCCGCCACCGTCTCGGCCCACCCGGGCGTCAACCACAACTACCTGCGCGAGCACCACCACAACCTCTGGTTCGTCATGACCGGTGCCGACCGCAGCGCGGTGGACGCGGGGGTGGACGCGCTCGAACACGCCACCGGCCTGCCGGCGCTGCGCCTGCGCATGCTGCGGCCTTACCGCATCGATCTGGGCTTCGACCTGGGCGGTGACACCGCCCGCCGGCCCATGCGCGCCGCCCCGGCCACCACCACCCCGGCCCCGTTGCCCACCGATCTGTGGCCACTGGCCCGCCGCGTCGAGGCTGGCCTGCCCCTGGTCGAACGACCCTACGCCCAGTGGGCCGACGAACTGGGGCAGAGCGAAGACTGGGTGACCGAACGCATCGGCAGCTGGCTGCTGCAGGGGCGGCTCAAGCGCTTTGGCGTGGTGGTGCGCCACCACGAGCTGGGTTTTGCCGCCAACGCCATGACGGTGTTCGACGTGCCCAACGACCAGGTCGACGCCTGCGGCCGGGCGCTGGCCGAACAGGCCGGGGTGACCCTGGCCTACCGCCGCGCGCGTGCCCAGGGCTGGCCCTACAACCTGTACGCCATGGTGCACGGCACCCACCGCGACGCTGTCATGGCCGTGATCGAGCGGGTGACGCGCGACGCGGGCCTGGCACGGCACCCGCGCGCGGTGCTGTTCTCCACCCGCCGCTTCAAGCAAACCGGGGCGCGCCGTTTCCGTGGCTGGGCCAGTGCCCCGGCCTGTCCGCCCATGGTGATCCCTGTGCCGGAGGTGCCCCATGCTCACGCCCGATGACGCCCGCCTGGTCAGCTTCCTGCACGGCGGCTTTCCGCTGAGCGACCGGCCCTTTGCCGAGGTGGCCGCCCAGCTCGGCTGCAGCGAAGACGCGGTGCTCGACCGCCTGCAGCGCCTGCTCTCGCATGGCGACCTCACCCGCTTCGGGCCGCTGTTCCAGATCGAACGCGCCGGTGGCCGCTTCGTGCTGGCCGCGCTGGCCGTGCCCGAAGCGCGCTTTGACGCGGTCGCGGCCCAGCTCGATGCGATGAACGAAGTGGCGCACAACTACCGCCGCGAATCGGCCCACCCCGACCAGCCCGGCGCCACGCCGCTGAACATGTGGTTCGTGCTGGCGGTGGAATCGGCCGAGCAGATCG
>NZ_JBPCSJ010000299.1:0-8896 GCF_051007235.1 Hydrogenophaga sp.
CACGGCGTAGCGCCCGTCGGGGCTGACCGCCACCGATGTGGGCTCGCCCACGCCGCCCAGGCGCACGTCGATGCGCGGCAGTGATGCAGGGCGTGCCGGGTCGGTGATGTCCACCAGACCCAGCGCGCCGGCGTCGGCGCTGGTGTAGAGCAGGGTCAGGCCGTTGGGCGTGGCGGCCACGATCTCGGCCACGCCGTCCACCGGCAGGTGGTGGACCAGGGCGAACGGGCCGCGTTCGTTCTGCGGCGATTGGGCAAGGACCGGGGTGGTGAAAGCGAAGGTGCTGGCCAGAGCGGCGGCCAGTGTGCAGAGGCGCAAGGTGTTCATGTGGGCGTCAACAGTGGGTCCGGCCAAAAGGTGGCCGGCGCGCGCAGCGTATGACGCGCATGAGTCGTCGATGTGACGGCGCGCGGTCGCTCAGCGTGGCGCCGTGAGCCAGTCGCGCACCTGCTCGGCTACCCAGTGCGGGTCGTCCAGCGGCAGGTCGTGGCCGGCGCGCGGGTGTTCCCGCAGCGGCGCACACCAGGCCTGCGCCAGTGCGTGTGAACAGCGTGGGTCCACCAGCCGGTCGCCCGCGCCGGCCAGCAGCAGCAGGGGCACGGTCGGGGGCTGCACCGGTGCGCGGTAGCGCGCCGCGGCCAGCAGCTGACGCAGGGCGTTGGCCCCGCGCACCGGGTGCTGGCGCCGCGCGGCCACCCAGGCGGCGATCACGGCTTCGTCCACGTTGCGTTGTCGGCTGGTCATCTGCCAGACCAGGCGTTCGGCCGCATCAGGCGTGGGGCGGCCCAGGGCCAGGCGCAGCGCGCGCGGCCAGTTGGGTGCTTGCAGCCGGTGGTGTAGGGGGCTGAAGGGTCGCAAGCTGGTGTTGACCAGCACGGCACCGGCCAGCTCGTGCGGTGCGGTGTGCGCCCATTGCGCGGCCACCATGGCGCCCAGCGACAGGGCCAGCACGTGCACCGGTGTGGCGATACCCCGCTGCGCGAGCTGCCGGCGCACATCGGCCACCAGCGCGTGCACCGTGGCGGGGCTGCGTTCGGCGTGGCGCACGCCGTTGCCGGGCAGGTCCAGCAGGTGCAGCTGTGCGCCGGGCAGCGCCCGCTGCAACACGCAGGGGAAGTCACCCCAGTGCGCCGTTTCGCGCGTGAGGCCGCGCAGCAGCACCCAGGTGGGCGCAGGGGATGTGAGGGCGGTGACGCTCATTCGTCTGCCCTCCGTGCTGCACCCTGCGGGGCGGAGCGCCTTGGGAGCAGCCCGGCAGCGCTCATGCCGGGAACCACTGCGCCAGGGCCTGCGCGTGGTGCTGTGCGCGGTCGTCGGCCGGTGGGCGCCAGCGCTCATGGCTGCTGGCGGCGCGGGCCATAAAGTCCAGCAGCGCCAGGTGACGGCGCAGCACCCGCTGTTGCCGGTGGCCGATCAGGGGGTTGAAGATGCCCTTGCGCGAGAACAGCTGGCGCGGGTTTTTCTTGATCCAAAGCCACGAGCCCATCTCCAGCGTCAGCGGCAGGAAGGTGCGTTCGCGGTGCTCGCAGGCCTGCAGGTAGAGGTGGTCCCACAGGTCGCCGTGCGCCAGGTACTGCGCGCTCTGCGGTTCGATGATGTAGGGGTGGTGGCTGTGCGCCTGCTCGAACAGGGTTTTGAGCACCTGCACCTCGGCCAGGTGCGGCATGGGCGCGCGCGTGTGGGCAAAGGGGAACCACAGCCGGTCGCGGATGCCGAAGCCCGAATGGCAGTCCAGCGCGATGCTGAACGGCCGGTCCAGCAGCTCGGTCTGCACCAGCTCGCACAGGGCCTGGCTTTCGGCTTCCAGCGGCTCGCCCGGGCGGCCGCGGTACCAGGGCAGGCCGGCGCTCATGCGCTGGCCACCCATCAGCCACGGCACTTTTTCGCGCGACTCCACCGGCGCGTTGCGCATCAGGTCCACGCCGCGCGGGTTGGCGCGCGTGGCGGCCCACATGCCGCCCGGGTTGACGATGGGCATGAACACCAGGCGCACGTGGTCCAGCAGGCGGTGCAGGGCGGTGTCCCAGTCCAGCCGCGTGACGATGTTTTGCAGGAAAGCGATGACGACCTCGGCACCGATGCGCTCGAGCCCGTGCACGCCGCCAAAGTAGCCCACCGCGGGCAGCGACGCGTCCGGGTTGCCGAGGGTGATGGCGTGCACCGGCAAGCTGGGTCCGTCCGGTACGTGGATGCGCCGCGCTTCGCGCGCCTGCAGGTGGGGGTGACCGCGCTCGATGAGCTGTTCGAGCCAGCGCAGCTCGGGCAGCAAGGGGTGGGGCGGCGGGCGGTTCATGCCGGGCGACACGGATCTGTCACACCGGGTCTTTAAGGTCGAAGCGCATGCCGATGCACAGGAGCCCTCTCATGAACCCTCCGACCTTGAAACCGCGCCGCCCGCGTTCCACACAGCGGCGGCTGGTGCAGGCCGGTGTGGTGGCCTGCGGTTGGGTAGCGGGGCTGGTGGAGTTGTTCGCCCTGCAGCGCCGGCGGTTGTCGGGGCGCCATCGGGCAGGTCTGAGTGGTCGCTGAACGCCGGCTCAGGCCTTGACGGCGGGGGCGGTGGCTTCAGCCGGCTTGGCGGCCACCACAGCGGCTTTGGCCGGCGCTTCCTGGCGCATTTCGCCGAGCTGCACCGACAGGTCCAGCAGGCGCACCTTGGAGCTGTAGTAGCGGTCCAGTCGCCATTCCTTGAGCACGTCCAGCGCGAGTTCAAAGTCGTCGTAGTCGAGCTGGTAGAGGCTCTGCAGCGCGAACGGCGTTTCCGACTCCAGCGCCACCACCAGCGTCGACAGCGCTTGCGCGGCGGGGGACTCGGGTTTCTTTTCGATCAGCTTTCGGGCTTGCTTCAGGGCACGCATGGTGAAGGTCTTTCTCTCAACGGATAGGGGAGGGGCGGCCATGCAAACGATCGACGTACACGGCATCGGGCGAGCATATCGAAGCAGGCGTCGATTTCCGTGACAGAAAAATGGCAATTGAATGACGTCGGGCTGACGGGGTGCATGCCCCCGGCCGGTGGCCCAGCCATCACACCGCCCAGGCGGCGGCCAGCAAGCCACCGCTCAATCCGCCGAACACAAGGCCGGCCAGCACGTCCAGCGGGAAATGCGCACCGGCGTACACGCGTGCCCAGCCAGTGGCCGCCACCGTCAGCGCCATGCCCGCCAACACCGGGTCGGTGGCCGGCAGGTGCCAGGCCATGAAGCCCAGCACGGCGCCCATGACGGTGGCGTGTGTGCTGGGGAAACCGCCGCGCACGCTGTGCCGCAGGTGGTTGGGGCTCAGGCCCCGCATGAAGGGGCGCTGGGCGCACCAGCGGCGCGCCAGCCGTTTGCTGGCCAGTTGCACCAGCGTCGCGACTGCCAGGCATTGGCCCAGCACCCACATCCCGGCTGCGCCGCCGCGCAGCGCCACCGCCGCCATCAAGGTCAGCAGCGGCACCCAGCTCCAGCGGCCCAGCACGCAGGCCAGCGCCAGCGTGCGCGGGCGGGCCGCGTGTCCGCCGCCCACCCAGGTGAACAGGCGCAGGTCCAGGGCTTGCCAGAGCGGCGCGCCGGGCGCGGAGGACCGAACCGCCTGCGCGGTGTGCTCTGTCATGGCAGCACCACGCCGGCGGCGGTGGTCACCGCCTGGTGTGAATAGTCGGCCGCGGCCGGACGGCCCACGTTGCCCAGGGCACGCACGTGGTCGACGAAGGTCTGGGTGTACAGCAGGTAGTTGTTGACCGCGTTGCCTGCCGCGTAGACGGTGCCAAAGGTGGTGTAGCCGTCCTTGCCGGTGGCAATGAAATCGTTGGTGGCCACGGTGTAGCTGCGGGTCAGGTCCAGGGCGCCCCAGGTGCCGGTGCTTCGGTTGCGCACCTGCAGGCCGGAGAAGCGCTGTCCCTTGGCTTTGCTCATGTCCAGGTGCCAGCGCAGGCCGGCAGCGTAGGGGTGCGAGCCGCTGGACTGGCCGGCGTCCAGGTGGTTGGCCACCGCGTCTTCGAGCACGTCCACGATCTGCCGACCGGTCATGCGCAGTTCCACCAGCACGTTGGTGAAGGGCAGCAGCGTGAAGGCGGTGTTCATGCTCAGCGTGCCGGCTGGCACGGCGATGCGCACGCCGCCGGCGTTCTGGATCGCCACGTCGGCCGCCAGGCTACCGGCCAGGAAGGCCTCGGCCACCACCTGCGCCGCATCGCTTCCGCGGGCCAGGGTGTTGGCGCTCTCGCAGCCGCTCACACCGGCCGAGCGGTTGGTGCTCTCGCCGGGCACCCGCACCAGGCACAGCGCTTCGGTCGCGGTGCCAATGGTTTCGGCCTTCTTGGCCGTGACCTGTGCCGCGTAGCCCGCCAGCGTGAGCGCCGCCACGGTGTCGGGCTCGGTCACGCGCACGGCGGGGACGTTCTGCAGGGTCTGGAGGATCTGCAGGCGTGTGGCGTCATCGACGGTCTGCCAGGCCCCGCCGCTGTCCTGGCGTTTGAAGCTCGACCCGATCAGCAGCGAGGCCTGGCCGGTGCAGCTGTCGATTTCGCCCTTGTTGTTGAAGTTGAGGCTCAGTTCTCCGATGGCCTTGCTGTATTCCCAGGCCTGCACCACGCAGACGGGCTTGCCATCTTTGTTGGTGAGTTTCGTGGGGTAGGCGCCCGAGCTGCTCAGACCCAGCGCGCTGAAGTCGCCCAGCAGCGAATGCGAGTCGCCGCCGACGATGGCATCCACGTCGGTCAACTGTGCGGCCATGGCCTGGTCGGCCTCATAGCCCTGGTGGGTGAGCAGGATGAAGTGGCGGATGCCCTGCTGCTTGAGCGTGTTGATCTGGCGTTGCGCGGTCTGCACCTCGTCGTCGAACACGGTGGTGGCCAGCGGACGCGACGAATTCGTGGTCTTGCCCTTGATGTCGATGCCGATGATCGCCACCTTCACGCCGTTGACGGTCTTGATCGTGTGGGGCTGCAGGTAGCCGCTGCCCAGTGGTGTGCCGGCTTGCGGCGTCACGTTGGCGGCCAGCACCGGGGTCTGGCAGTTGCCGCTGCGCAGGTGGTCCAGGAAGACTTTGAGGCCGGCGTCGCCATCATCGAACTCGTGGTTGCCCAGCTCGAAGGCATCGAAACAGACGGTGTTCATCAGCGCTGCGTCGGCCTGGCCCTTGAACAGCGTGTGGTAGAGCGTGCCCGTGACGGCGTCGCCCGCGTGCAGTTTGATCACGTCGCTGCGGCCGGTGTAGCGCTGGAAGGCGGTGGTCACGCGCGCGAAGCCGCCCAGGTCCACCTGGGTCGCGGTGCCCGCCAGCGTGAGCGTGGTGGCGGTGAAGGCGTCCAGCTGCGAGTGGTGGTCGTTGATGTGAGCCACCGTCAGGCTCAGTGGGGCGAAGGTGGGTTCTGCGGTGGCGGATGCGCTGTCCGATCCACCGCAGGCGCCAAGGGTCAGCAGACCGGTCGCGGCCGTGGCCAGCAGGGCTCTGTGGAGATGAAGGTTCATGGGCGGGAGGGGATGAGCGTTGGAAAACGCACAGCATCGCCAAGCCTTGTGTGAAGGCTGTGACGGTGGTGTGAAACCCCCATGACACCCCCCGGCACCGGCCCAAAAAAAGAGCGACCCGCAGGTCGCTCCGAACCCCACGAACGGGGTGTTCCCTTCGCTGTGATCGATCAGGCGCCGACCACACCGCCGTCCTGGCGGGTGATGACGATGGTGGCCGAGCGCGGGCGCTGACCAGCGCCGTAGCCCACGTTCGTGGGCCAGCGGCTTTCGTACTTGGCCGGGTCGGCGATGTCGGCCATCTTCGTGTTCTCACCCGGGTGCTGGATGTTCACGAACAGCGCACAGCCGTCGGGCGTTTCGGTGATGCCGGTGATCTCTGCACCCTTGGGGCCGACCAGAAAGCGCTTGAAGGTGGCGGTGGTCTGTTCCTTGCCCATGTGGGTGCGAACCTGCTTGTCGCCGTAGGTCAGCGTCTTCTCCCCACCGTCGCCCAGACGGCCCGGCAGGGCGGCCAGCAGCATGCAGTTGGTCTTGTCGGTGTAGGCGCCGTCGTCGGTCTCGATCCAGCAGATGCCGCTGGCTTTGCTGAACACAAGGCCGTCGGGTGAGGACAGGTCGTTCTCGTCGGTCAGGCCCGAGAGGTTGACGCTGCCGCGGTCGGCACCGGCTTCCGACGCGAACAGGTAGATGTCCCAGCGGAAGCGGTCGTCGTGCGGCTGCTTTTCCGCCAGGCGCACGATGTGGCCGTTCACGTTGCCCTTCTGTTCCTTGCTGCCCTTCATGTCGGTGTAGACGCGCGGGTTGGCGCTGTCGGCCGTGGCAGCGGTGCGGTTGCTGTTGTTGGTGAGGGTGATGTAGACCTCGCCGTTCTTCGGGTTCACGCCGGCCCACTCGGGGCGGTCCATCTTGGTGGCGCCCACCGCGTCGGCGGCCAGGCGGGTGAAGATGGCGACGTCGGCCGCGCTCTTGAATTCGAAGTACGAACTGCCCGCGATCACCGGGTTGTCCATCGACAGCTCCAGCCACTGGCCGCTGCCGTCGTCCTTGAAGCGCGCCACGTACAGCGTGCCTTTGTCGAGGTACTTGTCACCGGCGGCCAGGCGGTTGGCTCCGCTGGCGTCGGCCGCGTCCCACTTGGCTTCGGAGACGAACTTGTAGATGTACTCGCCGCGCGCGTCGTCGCCCATGTAGGCCACCACCGGCTGGCCGACCACCACGCGGGCAAAAGTGATGTTCTCGTGGCCCATGCGGCCCAGGGCGGTGCGCTTGCGCAGCAGCGCCTTGCCGTCGTAGGGGTCGAGCTCGACCACATAGCCGAAGGTGTTCATCTCGTTGCGGTAGTCATCCTTGGCGCTGGTGCCGATGGCACTGTTGTTCCAGCGGACAAAACGGTCGTCGCTGCCGGCGCTTTCCCAGCCGTGGCGGCTGGCCTCGCCGGCCTTGCGGCCGTAGCGCTTGAGCGCCTGCACCTGCTTGTCCTTCTTGCGGGCGTCGTCGTCCTTGGCGTCGCGGAAGAAGTAGCCGAACCAGTTTTCCTCACCGCTGACGTAGGTGCCCCAGGGGGTCTTGCCTGCACCACAGTTGTTCAGGGTGCCACGGGCTTTGGAGCCGGTGCCGTCGTACTTGGTCACCAGGTGCTCGCTGCCGCGGGCCGGGCCGTGGATGACGGCTTCGGTCATCGTGGTCACGCGGCGGTTGAAGGCCGAACCCGGTTTGTAGGCCCACTGCTTGCCGTCGCTCTGCAGTTCCACCACGCTCAGGCCGTGGATCATCAGTTCCTTGTCCACTTCTTCGGCCGGGCGGGGCAGGGTGGCCGTGCCGCCGTTGGCGTGCAGGAAGAACGAGGCGAGCTTTTCGTCGGTGGTGGCCTCGTGGTTCATGGCGATCAGGCCGCGCAGGTTGGCGTTGCGCGAGGGCTTGCCCTGGGCGTCCAGGCCAAACCACTCCATGCCATCGTGGTGGTCGCCGGCACGGTTGCCGAAATCGGTGTCGGTGCCGTCGTTCTTGAACGCAGGGGTGCTGGCGGTGAGCGGGTCGCCCAGCGCGTACACGATCTGCGCGGTGTAGCCCTCGGGCACCACCACGGCGTCGGCCAGGCTCTTGGCCACCGGGTTGAAGCCCAGCTGCGAGGCGGCCGCTGGCAGCGAGCCACCTGCCGTGGCACAGCCGCTCAGGCCGGTGGCGGCCAGCGTGCCCACGCCGGCGGCCCCCATGGCACCGCGCAGCAGACCGCGGCGGCTCAGGCGTGCGTCCAGCACCTGCGCGATGCTGGCGTTGTCGGTCGGGTTGGAGTCTTCGATGTTGAAGTCGGTGCCGGGAACGGATGCTGGGGTCATGTGTGTATCTCGTTGAAAGTGGGAGAGGACGCGCGCAGTGTGGGCGTGGCAGATGACGGGCCTGTGACGAAGTGGTGACCCTTGTGTGGCGTTGGGTTGGCTGTGTGCTGTCATGGTGTTGACGCTGTCGCGTCATGGTCGCTACACACGGGATACCTACGCTCTGCCGGCTTGAACCACTCCCCACCAACGCCGACGAGGACACCCCCCATGACGCACACGATCGACAGCGAAGACCTGCCCACCAACCTCAGCCACAACGAGCACTTCCAGCAGGTGGTGCAGCGCGCGGTGAACCGGCGCGGCTTCCTCTTCAAGTCGGGTGTGGGTGCCGCTGCGGTGGCTTTCATGTCGGCGGGGCTCACCGGCTGCGGCGGCGGAGACGACACCACGGTCAGTGCGCCTGTGGCCGATCAGCCCTTGCTGGGCTTTGCCGCCATCGCGACCTACACGGACGACGGTATCCGTATCGCACCCGGTTACACCGCCACCCCCTTCCTGCCCTGGGGCACACCGCTGTTCTCCACCGGCGCAGGCGCTACCTGGGTCGGTGACGCGAGCGAGAACGCCGCCGCCCAGGCCCGCCAGATCGGCGACAACCACGACGGCATTCACTACTTCGCCATCGACGGCAAGAGCGACGAGGGGCTGCTCGTGATGAACCACGAGTACACCAACCTGCAGTACCTGTTCACCGACGGGCAGGTCAACAGCCTGGACGACGCACACAAGGATCTCAACGCCCACGGCGTGAGCGTGGTGCACATCCGGCGTACGGGCGGCGTGTGGTCGCTGGTGGTGGACTCCCGCTACACCCGCCGCATCACCGGCAACACGCCCATGTTGCTGACCGGCCCGGCGGCCGGCGACGCGCTGATGACCACCACCGCCGACCCCACCGGCACCGTGGTGCTGGGCACACTCAACAACTGCGGCAACGGCTGGACGCCCTGGGGCACCTACCTGACCTGCGAAGAAAACTTCAACCAGTATTTCGGCACCACCGACACCTCAGCGGTCCGAAACACCAACATGGCGCGCTACGGCCTGCCCTCGGGCGCCACCTCACGCCGGTACGAGTCGTACATCAGCCGCTTCGAC
>NZ_JBPCSJ010000300.1:0-2620 GCF_051007235.1 Hydrogenophaga sp.
TCCACCACCACATCCAGACCATCGCGGAACGGGAAGAAGGCGTCGCTCGCCACCACCGTGCCTTGCAGCGACAGCTTGGCCGCCTCAGCCTTGATGCTGGCGATGCGGGCCGAGTCGAGGCGGCTCATCTGGCCGGCACCCACGCCCATGGTCATGCCGTTCTTGCAGAACACGATGGCGTTGGACTTGACGTACTTGGCCACCTTCCAGGCGAACAGCAGGTCCTGCAGTTCTTCCGGCGTCGGTTGCTTGACGGTGACGACCTTGAGGTCGGCCAGCGCCAACTCGTGGTTGTCGGCGGTCTGCAGCAGCAGGCCCGAACCCACGCGCTTGGCGTCCATGGCGTTGCGGCCCTGGTCCCAGGCGCTGGCGCCACCAGCGGGCAGCGCGATCTTCATCAGGCGCACATTGACCTTGGGCTGGAAGATGGCCAGCGCTTCGGCGGTGAAGTCGGGCGCCATCAGCACCTCGACGAACTGATTGACCACGGCCTCGGCCGCGGCCTTGTCCACCGTGCGGTTGAAGGCAATGATGCCGCCGAAGGCGCTGGTCGGATCGGTCTGGAAGGCCTTGGCGTAGGCCTCGTGCGCGTCCTGGCCGATCGCCACGCCGCAGGGGTTGGCGTGCTTGACGATCACGCAGGCCGGCGCCTCGAAGCTCTTGACGCATTCCCAGGCCGCGTCGGCGTCGGCGATGTTGTTGTAGGACAGTTCCTTGCCCTGCAGTTGCACGCCGGTGACCAGCGAGCCGGGGGCCGGGTACAGGTCGCGGTACAGGGCGGCCTGCTGGTGGCTGTTCTCGCCGTAACGAAGGTCCTGCAGCTTGATGAACTGGCCGTTGGACTGGCCGGGGAACAGGTTGCGGGCCGGCACGTAGCTCTCGGCCAGCTTCTCTTCCTCGAACGTCACCGACGACAGGTAGTCGCTGATGGCGCCGTCGTACTGGGCGATGCGGTTGAAGGCGGCGACCGACAGCGCAAAGCGCAGCTTGTCGGACAGCTTGCCGCTGGTGCTCAGCTCGCCGATCACGGCGGCGTACTGGCCGGCGTCGGTGACCACGCCCACGTCCTTCCAGTTCTTGGCGGCGCTGCGCACCATGGCCGGGCCGCCGATGTCGATGTTCTCGATCGCGTCGGCCAGCGTGCAGCCGGCCTTGGCCACGGTGGCTTCAAACGGGTAGAGGTTGACCACCAGCAGGTCGATGGTCTCGATGCCGTGCTCCTTCAGCGCGGCCATGTGCTCGGGCAGTTCGCGGCGCGCCAGCAGGCCGCCGTGCACCTTGGGGTGCAGGGTCTTGACGCGACCGTCCAGCATCTCGGGGAAGTTCGTGACCTCGGCCACCTCGGTCACCGGCAGGCCCTTGTCGGCCAGCAGCTTGGCGGTGCCGCCGGTGGACAGAAGGGTCACACCGAGGCCGTGCAGGGCCTGGGCGAATTCGACGATGCCGGTCTTGTCGGAGACGGAGAGAAGTGCGCGCATGGGAGGTTCTCGGGAGGTTTGAAATTCGGGTGCCGGCGACCAAAAGCTCAGTCAATGAGCTTGTGTTCCAGCAGTTTTTTTCGCAACGTGTTGCGGTTCAGGCCCAGCCATTGCGCGGCGCGCGACTGGTTGTTCTGCGACTGCTCCATCACCACCTCAAGCAAGGGACGTTCGACCGCCTTGACCAGCATGTCGTGCAGGTCGGCCGGATCGGTGCCGTCGAGGTCGCGGAAATACGCTTCGAGGCTGGCACGCACACAGTCGTGCAGGTTGTGGTTGGAGCTCATGCGGCCAGTTTCCAGTGTTCTTCTTGTGTCGACAGGTCGGCCCGGGCGTGCGCCCAGGCGTCCAGGGTTTCGCGCACGCAGGACAGTTGCGCCTCGCCACCGGTCAGGGTGTTGATGCGGCGGCGGAAGGCGTCGGCCTCGGCCTTGGGCACGGGCAACGACTGCGCATACCAGCCCAGGTGCTTGCGCGCGCTGCGCACCCCGGTGTATTCGCCGTACAGCGCGTAGTGGTCTTCCAGGTGGTCCAGCAGCCACGCCTGGACTTCCCGCAAATCGGGCGGCGGCAGGGTCTCGCCCGTGGCCAGGAAGTGCGCGATCTCGCGGAAGATCCAGGGCCGCCCCTGCGCGGCGCGGCCGATCATGACCGCGTCGGCGCCGGTCTGGCGCAGCACCTGCGCGGCCTTCTGCGGCGAATCGACATCGCCATTGGCCACGACCGGGATCTTCACCCGGCTCTTGATGAGCGCCACCGTGTCGTGCTCGGCAAAGCCGCTGTAACCCTGCTCGCGGGTGCGGCCGTGCACGGTGAGCATCTGAACGCCAGCCGCTTCGGCAGCCAGGGCGATGGCCGGGGCGTTCTTGCCATCGGCACACCAGCCGGTGCGCATCTTCAGGGTGACGGGCACGCCGTGCGGCGCGGCGGCGGCGACCACGGCCCGCACGATCTCCAGCGCCAGCGCCTCGTCCTGCATCAGGGCCGAGCCGGCCCATTTGTTGCAGACCTTCTTGGCCGGGCAACCCATGTTGATGTCGATGATCTGCGCGCCGCGGTCGATGTTGTAGCGGGCGGCGTCGGCCATCATGGCCGCGTCGGTGCCGGCGATCTGCACCGCGATCGGGCCGGGTTCACCGGCG
>NZ_JBPCSJ010000301.1:0-4531 GCF_051007235.1 Hydrogenophaga sp.
GGGTTCGAGAAACCCAATATCGGATTTTGACCCCCCCGCGCCGCGCCTGGCGGCGCGTCACCCCCCAGGGGGCGATGCGAGTGGCCCGGCAAAGCCGGTTCCGCGGTGCCCTGGAACCGACTCCCCCTCATCCGTCAGCAATCTCTCCGGCGCACGTGGCCGTTCCAGGATGCGGTGGAACCGGCTTTGCCGGGCCACTCGCATCGCCCCTTGAGGGGCGGAGCGGTTACGCGAAGCGAACAAGCGACGGGGGTGGTCCCTGTCCTGCGCGGGGGGGTCAAAAACCTATATTGGTTTTTTCGAACCCATCCAGCTCGACCAGCCGGTGCTGCGCCAGCAGCTTGTAGAACTCGGCTTCGGCCACCGAGCGCGAGAGGTAGGCGTCACCGCCGGCCAGACCGGCCTTGATGCGGTCCATGCTGCCTGCGCTGGGCGCGAACATGATGACCACCGGGGGCTGGCCGTTGGGCAGTTTGCACTGCTTGGCGGACCGGCACACCTGGTAGGCATCGGGCTCGCCGTTGAGGCGGTCGATCGCCACCAGACGGTACGGGTGCGCCTTGAGCATCACCAGCGCCTGCTTGCCTTCGCGCGACCAGTCGATGTTCAAACCATACTTCTTGAAGCGCTTGTGCAGGATGCGGCCTTCGACCAGGCTCTCGGAGACCAGCAGCATGTCGCCGTGCGGCACCACCGGCGCGGCGGCTTTGGCGGTGTGGTTGGTCGAACGCGGTGAACGGGACTTGGGCGAACGCGAGGTCGGCTGGGGCAGGTCGTCCAGACCGCCGAAGTCGGTCAGGCCCATCACACCCGGGCGCGCCGCGCGGGCGCTGAGCGCCTGCTGCCGCGGGGACGGGGGCATGGGCGTGGGCGCACGCGGCGCCACCGCCGGAGCGGGCGCTGTGGCGGACGCGACGGTTGAACGCACCATGGGGCGCGTGGCCGGGAACTCGGTGTCCGACGAGCGCCGCCGCGGTCGGGCGGCCGGCACCATGGGGGTGGCGGTCGACAGGCCCATCGGCGCGCTCTGGTAAGGCTCGGTGGCGGCAAACCCGCGGTCGGCGCCCTGGTGGGCCGGCACAGGCTGGTGCGCCACGGCGCCCGCCCGCGACGCGGGCTGGGCCGTGGCGGGTTTGGGCGCCACCCCCACCAGCCGGTCGAGTTCGGCCAGCACCGACACCAGCTTGATCGGCTTGCGCTGCAGCGCCCAGCCGGTGCCACCGTCGCTGTTGCCCACCAGCAGGACCTTGCCCGGCAGGTCGGCGTATTGCACCAGGTGCAGGGCCTGCAGGTTGTCGGCATTGACGATGAGGATCTGCGCGTCCATCACCTCGTCCTGCACCTGGTAGGCCGGTGGCCGACGCGCCGCCAGCCGGAAAAAAGACTCGAAAGTCGCCGACTCGTTCTCGGCAAAACCCACCAAGGCTACTGTGTACGCTGCGCCCATGCCGATGCCTCGTGTGTTGTGCTGTCGCCTGACATTTTGAATACCAAGGGCCTACCCCTCTTGCGGTCAAGTATGCCCGTTTTGTCCCACAGAACCCTGCAACGAGCGGGCTTGTCCGTGAGGCATTTCCCGCAAGTCGGGGATGTGCGGCAACATCTGTGGCCTTCACCCCACCGCCCGACCGGAGCTGCCCATGACCACCCCACCCGCCAGCGTCTACGACTTCGACGCACAGTCCATCGACGGTCGAGCCGTGCCCCTGTCGCAGTACCGCGGCCGGGTGCTGCTGATCGTCAACACCGCCAGCGCTTGCGGCTTCACGCCACAGTTCGGTGGACTGGAACAGCTGCACCAGACGTACGGCGAGCGCGGCCTGGTGGTGCTGGGTTTCCCCTGCAACCAGTTTGGCAGCCAGGACCCGGGCACAAACGATGAAATTGGCGCCTTTTGCCAGCGCAATTACGGCGTCAGCTTTCCCATGATGGGCAAGGTCGACGTCAACGGCGCCGACGCCCACCCGCTGTACCGCTGGCTGACCGCCGAAGCGCCAGGACTGCTGGGCAGCAAGGCCATCAAATGGAACTTCACCAAATTCCTGGTCGGCACAGACGGCCGCGTGATCAAGCGCTACGCGCCGCAGGACGCGCCGGCGAAACTGGCGCAGGACATCGAAGCAGCGTTGAAGTAGCCCCCCGCGCCGGCTTCGCCGTCACCCCCCAGGGGGCGGCACTGGCGGCCCGGCGAAGCCGGTTCCGCGGTGCCCTGGACCCGCTTCCCTTCCGGCGCACAGTGCCTGCGTCGAGGATGCGGTGGAACCGGCTTTGCCGGGCCATGCGCATCGCCCCTTGAGGGGCGGAGCGATGACGCGAAGCGAACAAGCGACGGGGGTGGTCACTTTAGACCAGCTTCAGCAGCCAGCCTGCCACCAGCGGCAGCGCGACCGCGCTGAACAGGGCGCTCAGACCCATGGCCAGCCCGGCGAAAGCGCCCATTTCTTCACTCACCAGAAACGCCCGCGCAGTGCCGATGCCGTGCGCAGCCGTGCCGAGCGCGAAGCCGCGCACCGTCGGGTCCTGGATGCGCAGCAGGTCGAACAGGCCGCGTGCGCTGGCCGCGCCCAGGATGCCGGTGCACACCACCAGCACGGCGGTGAGGGTGGGCAGCCCGCCGATTTTTTCGGCGATGCCCATGGCCACCGGCGCGGTGACCGACTTGGGCGCGAGCGAGGCGATGGTGGCCTTGCTCGCGCCCAGCGCCCAGCCCACACCAATGGCCGTGACGGTGGCCGCCAGCGTGCCCACCACCAGCGCAGCCAGCATGGGCAGCCACAGGCGCTGGAGGCGCGCGAGCTGCTCGAACAGCGGCACCGACAGCGCCACCGTGGCCGGGCCGAGCAGGAAGTGCACGAACTGCGCGCCTTCGAAATAGGTGGCGTACGGCGTGCCGGTGGCCCACAGCAGCGCGCCGAGCACGACCACCGACAGCGCGACCGGGTTGGCCAGCGGGTGAAAGCCGCTGCGGCGGTAGGCCACGAACGCTGCGTGGTAGACCAGCAGCGTGACGGTGAGCCCCAGCAGTGGGGACGCCGAGAGGTAGACCCAGACATCGGCCAGGCGGTCGGCAGCCACACCGGCCAGGGGCAGACCGGCGTTCATGGCTGGTGCGGACCGTCGGCCGGCGCCATGCGCTTCATCACCCAGGCCATGGTGAGCGCGGCGCTGGCCAGGCCCACCAGGGTGCTGAGCACCAGCGCCACACCGATGGCCAGGGCCTCGTTGCCCAGGCGCTGCAGGTGCAGCATCACGCCCACGCCGGCGGGCACGAAGAGCAGCGAGAGGTGCTGCAGCAGGGTCTGCGCCGTGGGCTTGATGGCGCCCAGCAGCGCAGGCCGCCACACCAGCGCGAGCAGCAGCAAAGCCATGCCCACCACGGGCCCTGGCACCGGCGCGGCCAGGGCGCGCACCAGCGCTTCGCCCACGAGCTGGAACAGGAGCAGGGTGGCGAGCGCCGGGATCATCAACCGGTCAGAGCAGCTCTTGCGGGATGTTGCCGCCGTTGGCCGCGATGTGGCCCAGCACGTTCTTGTGCAGCCACATGTTCATCTTGGCGGAATCGCCCATCAGCTCGTCGGGGCAGTACAGCTCTTTGGCCAGTTCCTTGCGCGCGGCCAGGCTGCTGTCCAGGCCCAGCAGCTTGAGCAGGTCGACGATGGAAGTCTTCCAGTTGAGCTTCTCGGGGTGGGCGGCGGCCTTCTCGGTCAGCAGGGCGACCACGTCCACCATGGAGATGGAGCTGACCGCGGGCGCGGCCGGCGCTGCAGGGGACACGACCGGTGCGTCTGCCGGCGCTGCGGCGGGCGGCGGGGTGATGACGGGCGCGGCGGCCGCGTCTTTCATGCCCAACTTTTCAAGAATGTTGCTGAAGAAACCCATGATCCATCCTCCGGTGACGTCTTGAACAGAAAGTGCAACACCGGACGCGAACGGCACCGCACCCCCAGCTTATAGCCCCCGGATCACCTGGGCGTGACAACGGCGTGCACACCGCGGCCGCTCGGCGGCGCTTGGGTGTGCACAAATACCGCCCGGTGTCAGGCCAGCGCCGCGTCCAGCAGCTCGATCCAGTGCTTGACCGGCGTGGCGGTGCCGCTTTGCAGGTGGGTGATGCAGCCGATGTTGGCGCTGGCGATCACCGCGGGCTGCAGCTCGTTCAGGTGGCCGAGCTTGCGGTCGCGCAGCTGGTAGGCCAGTTCAGGGTTGAGCACCGAGTAGGTGCCGGCCGAACCGCAGCACAGGTGCGCTTCGTTCTTCGCCACCTGCACGGTGAAGCCGAGCGCCGCCAGATGGGTCTCGACGCCGCCCTTGAGCTGCTGCCCGTGCTGCAAGGTGCAGGGCGGGTGGAAACCGATGACCTTGTTCGCGTCGGGCTTGCTGGCCAGATTGGGCTGCAGCACCGGCACCAGCGCGGGCAGCAGCTCGCTCAGGTCCTTCGTCAGCCCACTGATGCGCGCCGCCCTGGCGGCGTATGCCGGGTCGTGCTGCAGGATGTGGCCGTACTCCTTGACGGTGACGCCGCAGCCCGACG
>NZ_JBPCSJ010000302.1:0-2038 GCF_051007235.1 Hydrogenophaga sp.
GCTGTGGGGCCGCCACCTGCGCCACAACCCCACCAACCCCGCCTGGGCCAACCGCGACCGCTTCGTGCTGTCCAACGGCCACGGCTCCATGCTGATCTACGCGCTGCTGCACCTCACGGGCTACAAGCTGCCGATCGGCGAACTCAAGAACTTCCGCCAGCTGCACAGCAAGACCGCCGGCCACCCCGAAGTGGGCGTGACCCCGGGCGTGGAAACCACCACCGGCCCGCTGGGCCAGGGCATCACCAACGCGGTGGGCATGGCGCTGGCCGAGAAGCTGCTGGCCAGCGAATTCAACCGCGAAGGCCACGCCATCGTCGACCACCACACCTACGTGTTCCTGGGCGACGGCTGCCTGATGGAAGGCATCAGCCACGAGGCCGTGGCCCTGGCCGGCGCCTGGAAGCTCAACAAGCTGGTCGCCCTGTACGACGACAACGGCATCTCCATCGACGGCCAGGTCGCGCCCTGGTTCATCGACGACACGCCCAAGCGTTTTGAAGCCTGTGGCTGGAACGTGATCCGCGCCGTCGACGGTCACGACGCCGACGCCGTGAGCGCCGCGATTGCTGCAGCGAAAAACAGCGCCGACAAGCCCACGCTCATTTGCTGCAAGACCAGCATCGGCAAGGGCAGCCCGAACCGCGCCAACACCGCCAAGGCCCACGGCGAGCCGCTGGGCGCCGAAGAAATCAAGCTCACCCGCGAAGCCCTGGGCTGGAGCCACGAGCCGTTCAAGATCCCCAAGGACGTGTACGCCGCCTGGGACGCCAAGGACGCCGGCAAGGCCGCTGAGGCCGCCTGGAACGCCCAATTCGCCGCCTACAAGGCCGCCTTTCCCGAACTGGCCAAGGAATTCGTGCGCCGCATGAAGGGCGAGCTGCCCAAGTCGTTCCACCAGGTGGCCGTCAACGCCGCCGTCGAAGCCCACACCAAGGCCGAGACCGTGGCCAGCCGCAAGGCCAGCCAGATCGCGCTGGAGCACTTCACGGCGGCTCTGCCCGAGCTGCTGGGCGGCAGCGCCGACCTGACCGGCTCCAACCTGACCAACACCAAGTCCACGCCCAACCTGCGCTTTGACCTGGCCGGCGATGTCGTGAAGACCGACGCCGCGAACGGTGAAAAAGTTGGCGGCCGCCACATCAACTACGGCGTGCGCGAATTCGGCATGGCCGCCATCATGAACGGCGTTGCCCTGCACGGCGGTTTCATTCCCTACGGTGGCACCTTCCTGACCTTCAGCGACTACAGCCGCAACGCCATCCGCATGGCCGCGCTGATGAAGCAGCGCGTGATCCACGTGTTCACGCACGACTCCATCGGCCTGGGCGAAGACGGCCCGACCCACCAGTCGGTCGAGCACGTCGCCAGCCTGCGCCTGATCCCGGGCCTGGACGTCTGGCGCCCGGCCGACACGGCCGAAACCGCCGTGGCCTGGGCCGTGGCCCTGCAGACCGCCCACCGCCCCAGCGCGCTGTGCCTGTCGCGCCAGAACCTGCCCTACGCGCCCAAGGCCGACCTGGCCGACATCAGCAAGGGCGGCTACGTGCTGTCCGAGCCGGCCGACGTGGGTCTCAAGAAGAAGGCCCAGGCGGTGATCATCGCCACCGGTTCCGAAGTGCAGCTGGCGCTCAAGGCCCAGGAAGCCCTGGCCAAGGAACACAAGATCGCCGTGCGCGTGGTCTCGGTGCCCAGCACCAGCGTGTTCGACCGCCAGAGCGCCGAGTACAAGGCCGCTGTGCTGCCCAAGGGTCTGCCGCGCGTCGCCGTCGAAATGGGTTCCACCGACGGCTGGTGGAAGTACGGCGTCTCGGCCGTGATCGGCATCGACACCTACGGTGAATCGGCTCCCGCACCGGTGCTGTTCAAACACTTTGGCTTCACCCCCGAGAACGTGACCGACACGGTGCGCGCCGTGCTGGCCAAGTAATCGAATTCCGGTTTCCCTTTTCTTTTTCATCCATCCACAGGAGCAGAGGACATGGCTATCAAAGTCGGTATCAACGGTTTCGGCCGCATCGGTCGCAACGTGCTGCGC
>NZ_JBPCSJ010000303.1:0-4080 GCF_051007235.1 Hydrogenophaga sp.
CCACACCGCCGCGGCTGCGCAGCGCGCCGATGCCCAGCCAGACGAGGTAAGCCCCGCCCACCACGCGCAGCGCGGGGAAGGCCACGGGCGACGCCGCCAGCACCGCCGACACCCCCAGCGCGGCCAGCAGCGTGTGGCTCAGGCACCCGGCCGCGCACCCCAGGCCAAAGGCCATGCCCAGCCGCCGGCCGCGCGAAGCGCCGACGCTGAGCACCATCAGGTTGTCCGGCCCCGGCGTGGCGGTCAGCAACACGGCGGTGAGCAGGAAGGGCAGGAGTTGTTCGGGGGTGATGGGCATGGCGGTGGCGGGTCAGGCGGGCGCGAAAGCCTGGGCGAGCAAGGCGTCGAAGGTGGCTTGGGCTTTGGCGAGGGCGTCGTTCTGTTGACGTTGGATGGATTCCGCTGCCCAGACACGTCCACGAAACGCTTCCTGCAGCGGCAATGGAGGAACCTGCACAGGGAACGCACTGAGCTGGGTTTTGTTGATGGAGGCGATGCCTGTTGTCTTCTTGGCAACGCTCAAGAAGTACGACTTGCCATAGTGGCTCCCCACCAGCGAGCGCAGGTATTCAGGCACCAGGCGGTCACGATGGCTGCGAACCTTGAACACGTGGTTCTGGTGCACGCAGTTTTCGATTTCTCCACGCCACAGCGCACCACGACCCAGCTTGTCCGGATCACCACCTTCGGTCATCAGCAGGTCGCCAAACTCGATCCGCAACTTGTCCACCTCGGTACGCTTGATCTCGATGGTCTTGACTTCACCGAGGTCCAGGTAGCCGTCCTTCACGTTGGCCACCCGCATGTAAGGCAGCTCAACGCCTTCGTCTGCCGTCAACTTGCGGCCCTTGGCAACACCGGAGATCACCTCAGCCACCTCACTGAGCGGTGCCACTGGCCAGCCCATCGGGTTGGTGGCCGGGTCGCCGAAGTGGTGGATGAACAGGGCCGGGATCAGTTCTGCGGCTTTGGCGGCGGCTTCGCGGCGCAGGCGCACGATGCCTTCGGCGCGGGTGAGCAGATCGACGATGCGGCGTTGCTCTGACAACGGCGGAAGCGGAATGTCACTGCCAGCGAGAAAGCTGACGGGCACGCGCTGCTGCCCACCCGTGCCGGTGAAGTTGCGCTTGGCCTCATGTCGAAACGAAGGTTGTCGCACGTAGAAGTGCAACCACTCTGGCAGCACCTCCGCCTTGGCGCGCAACACATGGAACTCGGTGGACCCAAAGCCGTGCCCGTTCGCCAGGTTTCGCGCGATGGCGGCTTTGCCGTTTTCCATGCAAGGCGTGATCTTGGCAAACAGAACATCGTCCTCGCAAAAAAACGTGTAGCCCTTGCGCACCTCGGAGAAAGACCTGACCTGCGGGGCCGTGATCGAACAAGACAGTTCGCTCACCGCGGCCATGGGCACGAAGCTCACCTCGGTGTCGTCGCGCAGCGGATGCCCTTTGGGTAACTTGGGGTTGAGTTCACAAACATCGCCCAGCTTGGCGAGCGGCCATGTCATGCCTGCGCCTCCGCCAACGCCGCCCGCAGAGCCTCCACCTCTTCCGCGATCTCGGCCTCGATGGCGGCCAGTTCGTCCAGCAGGGTGCGCGGGTCGCGGTGCACCACCTGGCTCTGGCTCATGGGGCGGTAGCGGCTGGCGGACAAATTGAAGTCGTTGGCGCGCAGGGTGGCCGCGTCGGCGAACCACCACAGGTCTTTCCACTCGGCCGCCGCGTCGCGCGCGTCCCACAGCGCCCAGCCCGCGCCGCGTTCGGCCTCCGCCTGGGCAAGCGCGGGCAGGTCGTCGGCGTCCACGGGGGTGTCGTGGTTGGCGTCCATCTTGTAGCCGTCGGCGTCGGCGTGCAGGAACAGCACGCGTTCGGAGCGGCCGCCCAGGCGGAAGAACAGCACGGACGTCTTGACGCCGCTGTAGGGCTGGAACACACCGCCGGGCAGGCTGAGCACGGCTTCGACGCGGTGGTTTTCGACCAGCTGGCGGCGCAGCTCCTTGTGCGCGCCGGTGGAGCCGAAGAGCACGCCCTCGGGCACGATGACGGCGGCGCGGCCCCCGGGGCGCAGGCTGTCGACCATGTATTTGAGGAACAGCAGTTCGGTGGCGGTGGTGCTGCCCACTTTCACGTCTTCGACGATGCGGTCTTTGTCCACCCGGCCGGAAAACGGCGGGTTGGCCAGGATGACGTGAAAGCCCTGCGCGGGCAGGCCGAGTTCGGCCTTGCGTTCGGCGTCCAGCGAGGTGGTGAGCGCGTTGCGCAGCTGGATGGCCACGTTGGGCAGGCCGCGCAGGGTGAGGTTCATGGTGGCCAGGCGCACCATCTTCGGGTCCACGTCGTTGCCGAAGAAGGTGGCGTTCTGCAGCGCGCTGACCTGCGCGGCCGAGAGCCGGTCGCCCAGGCCGCGGCGCTGGCGCTTGCCGTCCACCTCGGCCTCGCTCACGGCGCTGGGCGATGAATGCGCCAGGCGCATGTGGTTGTAGGCGGCCACCAGAAAGCCGGCCGTTCCTGCCGCCGGGTCGTACACGGTTTCGCCCACCTGCGGGTCGATCATCTGCACCACGGTGCGGATGATGTGGCGCGGCGTTCGGAACTGGCCCAGTTCGCCGGCCTGCTTGATCTGGCGCAGCACGTGTTCAAACAGGTCGCCCTTGGTGTCGGCGTCGGACTGGTCCAGCCGCAGGCCGTCCACCAGGTTGACGACCTGGGTGAGCACGGTCGGGTCGTCGATGGACAGGCGCGCGCCGCGCATGAAGTTGTGCGCCGCGCCCTCGCCCATTTCGCCGTAGAAGGCGAACACCTCGTCGCGCACGAAGCGCACCAGCGCCTCGCCCGACAGGGCCTTGGCCCAGGTGGACCACTTGAAGTGGCTGCGCGGCAGGTGTTTCATCGGCGAAGGGCTGCCGATGGCGTTCAGCGGGTTCCTCACTTCCCACACGCCGTCGTACAGGCTGGTGTAGGGCGTCTTGAGGACTTTGGCGCGCAGCGTGTTTTCAGCGTCGATGCCTTCGACCAGGTAGAAGAAGAACAGGAAGGAGAGCTGTTCGGCGTTGCTGACGGGGTCGGGGTAACCGCCGCCAAACAGGTAGTCGCGGATCTGGTCGATGGACCGCCGCATGTCGGGGGTGAGGGGCATGTCGGTTCTTCTGGAAAGGATCAGGGCGCGTTGGCGTACATCAGCACTTCGGCGGCGCGCAAGGCGGTGACGGGGTAGCCAAAGGCGGTGTTGACGCGCTGGTGTGCGGGCTGAAAGTCGGGGCGGGCGACCAGCGCGCGCAGTTCGTCTGTGTAGCGCTGGTAGCGGCCGGTCTTGTTCACGTCATCGTGGTCGTTTTTGAAGCGCCAGCCGGGCACTGCCACGGCACGCGCATAGCTGTAGACCTTGCTGTCCCAGATGGCGTAACGGTCGGGGCAGAGGAAGTGCAGCAGCTTGGACACGCCGACGATGGAGTTGTTGATGGAGGCTTTGAGCTGGTCGAGCTGGCCCTCGCTCAGGTCGGCGCCCGTGCGCGCGCTTTCGAGGATGGCGGCTTCCTGCGCAAACGGTGCGGAGGGGTCGGCGGTGCGCAGTTCGAGCACGGTGGGCATCCAGCCGTAGACCATGTGGGCGGCGGCCACGTAGCCGGCGGGGTCAATGGGCCGGCCAGCCAGGGCCTGCACCAGGTGCGGGTACGAGGTGGCGTAACCGGTGGCGCCAGCGCCGACCGGCAGCGAGAGCTGCAACACGGCGTCGGGCACGGGGTAGTGGTGGCGGGAGTTTGTACGGGTCATCAGTGGGTGATCAGTGGTTGATCAGTGCGTGGCCGGCGGTGGGGCCGGCTTGTGGGGTTGGGGAGTGGCGCTGTCGCCGGCCGCGCCACCAAAGAGCTGGGCGTTGAGGCTGGCGTTGCGGGCGCGCAAGCGCGCTTCGCTGCCGAACACGCGCACGGCCTGCTGCAGACCGCCGAGCTGCGAGAAGGGGTGGAAGGCGAACTGCTCGACCTGGAATTCGGCCGCTTCGCCGCTGTAGGCATCGGCGTTGGCGCGCAGCTGCTGGCCGACCATGCGCAGCCAGGTTTCTTCACCAGGGTTGAGGCCGGTC